>JAFUYV010000182.1 GCA_017476945.1 Fretibacterium sp. | reverse complement strand
CTCGTGGTGAAGAAGCCCGCGGGGACGGCCTACGGCGTGGGGCTGGACGCCTGCGAGATCTGCGGCATCGCGGGGTACTACGAGCGGGGCGACGAGGTGGTCTGCCGCCGCTGTGACGTCGTGATGAACAAGAACACCATTGGCTTCAAGGGCGGCTGTAACCCCATCCCCTTCCCCTACGAGATACGGGAGGGCAGGGTGTTCATCGACGTGAAGGAGCTGACAGCCCATGAGAGGCGGTTTAAATAGAAAATGTTCTGGAGAATGATCGCGCGGACGCTGGTCCGCCAGAGGGGCAAGATGCTGATGATCGCCTTCACGGTCATCCTGGGCGTGTCGCTCTCCACCGCCATGATGAACGTCATGCTGGGCGTGGGCGACAAGGTGAACCGCGAGCTCAAGGTCTACGGCGCGAACATCACCGTGCGCCACAAGGAGGCCGCGCTGATGGGCGACCTCTACGGCCTGAACGAGGGCCTGGGCGTGAATGACAAGCACCTCCACGAGGAGGACGTGTTGAAGCTCAAGACGATCTTCTGGGGCTTCAACATCCTCGACTTTGCGCCCCTGCTGGACGGCCGCGCCATCGTGAGCACGGGGCGGGGAAAAATCCTTGGGGACCTTCCCGTCACCGGAACATGGGTCAGGAAGCACGCGCAGCTCCCCACGGGGGAGACGCTGGACACAGGGCTCAGGGCTCTGCGGACATGGTGGGACGCCGGGCTGGAGGGCGAATGGCTGGGTGAGGACGATGACAGCTCCGTCATGGTGGGGCGTCTGCTGGCGGACACGCACGGCATCCATGCGGGCGACGCGCTGCGCCTCTCGCGGGACGGCCGTGAAAGGACGGTCGTCGTGAAGGGGATCTACACCGACGGGGGAAACGCGGACGGGCGGATATTGGGGACGCTCGGCATGGTCCAGGCGCTCATGGGGCTGCCGGGGCCGGGAAAGGTCTCGTCCATCGAGGTCTCGGCCCTGACCACGCCGGATAACGACCTGGCCCGCAAGGCCGCCCAGGACCCGCGGAGCCTCAGCCCGGATGAGTACGAGACGTGGTACTGCACGGCCTACGTCAGCGCCATCTGTCATCAAATACAGGAGGTCGTGCGCGACGGCGTGGCAAAGCCCGTGCGCCAGGTGGCGGAGTCCGAGGGAGCCATCCTCAACAAGACGACGCTGCTGATGATCCTCATTACGATCCTGAGCTCCATCGGCTCGGCGCTGGCGATCTCGAACCTCATCACGGCCAGCGTCATCGAGCGCAGCCAGGAGCTCGGCCTGCTGAAAGCCCTGGGGGCGTACAACTGGCAGATCGCCCTGCTCGTGCTGGTGGAGGTGATGCTGACGGGCCTGGTGGGCGGCGTGCTGGGGTACTTCCTGGGCATCGGCTTCGCCCAGGTCATCGGTCAGACGGTGTTCGGCTCCACCATCGAGATCGCGCAGATGGTCATCCCGATCGTGGGGGTCATCCTGTTCTTCGTCACGCTGCTGGGCAGCGTCCCGGCCATCCGCTACCTCATGGCCCTGAAGCCCACGGAGGTGCTCCATGGAAAGTAGACATTTTAACTCAGGGGGAAAGAGGCCCCCTGAAACCCCCAGAACCGGCAGCCGAAGGCGCATGTACCTGAGGATGGTCACGGCCTCGCTCGTCCGGCGGGCGTCGCGCCTCGTCATCGCGGTGCTGGCCATCGCCATTGGGGCGACGATCCTGTCCGGCCTCGTCACTATCTACTACGACATTCCGCGGCAGCTGGGGCGGGAGTTTCGCTCCTACGGCGCGAACCTGATCCTCCTGCCCAGGGGGGACACCAGGCTGACGCGCGCCGGGCTGGACGCCGTGCGCGGTGTCATCGGGGACGAGCGCATCGTGGGCATGGCCCCCTACCGCTATCAGACGGTGAAGATCAACGAGCAGCCCTACATCATCGCGGGGACCGATCTGGCCCAGGCAAAGAGGAACAGCCCCTTCTGGTACGTCGAGGGCGAGTGGGGGACAGCCTCCGAGCCCGACCGCGTGATGGTGGGCAAGGAGATCGCGAGCACGCTGAACATTGGCATCGGCGATCCCTTCACCGTGCAGGGCGTGAAGTATGGCGAACAGGCCGAGGCGTCGCGCCAGGACCTCTCCGCCGCGGAGAACCAGAAGCGCGATCTCGCCCGGCAGAACTTCGCAAAGAAGCTCACCACCGGCGGCATCGTCACCACGGGCGGGGCGGAGGAGGGCTTCATCTTCATGGACATCGACATGCTGGACGAACTCATCGGTGACACGTTCCGGGGCGATGTCGTGGAGTGCAGCGTCGTGGCGGACGCGGCGGAGCTCGACGCCCTCTCCGCGGAGATTGAGGCCCGCGTGCCCGGCGTCCAGCCCCGCGCCGTCCGACGGTTGACACAGTCCCAGGACATCGTGCTGAGCAAGCTCCAGGCCCTTGTCCTTCTGGTGACGGCCGTCGTCCTCGTCATCACGATGATCTCCGTCTACACGACGATGATGGCGATGGTGGCGGAGCGGCGGCGGGAGATCGCGCTGAAGAAGGCGCTGGGCGCGGAGAACCGTTTTGTCATGGGCGAGCTTCTGGGCGAGGGGGTGCTGCTGGGGCTCACCGGCGGCGCGCTGGGGGCGCTGCTGGGCTTTGAGTTCGCCCAGCGGGTCAGCCTGAACGTCTTTGGCCGTGCCATCCACTTTTGGTGGCCCATCGTGCCCATCACCCTCGTTGTCTTTATTGTTATTACGGTGCTGGCCTCCATCCTGCCGGTGCGGAAGGTCATGGACATCCATCCGGCCATCGTCCTCAAGGGAGAATAATTATGAGCGATACCATCCTTGAATTAAAGAATGTCTCGAAAATTTACGGTTCGATGGGAAAGGGGCCGAGCCCCTCGCTGCGCGCTCTGTCGGACATCAACCTGACGGTGAACGCGGGGGACTGGCTCTCCATCATGGGGCCGTCCGGCTCCGGCAAGACCACGATGATCAACATCATCGGCTGCATGGACACGCCGTCAGAGGGCAGCGTCATCCTGGATGGAGTGGACATCAGCCGTGAGGGGGCCGCCAGCCTCACCCGCATCCGGCGGGACAAGATCGGGCTGATCTTCCAGCAGTTCCACCTCATCAGCTACCTCACCGCGGTGGAGAACGTCATGGTGGCGCAGTACTACCACAGTATGCCGGACGAGGAGGAGGCGCTGGAAGCGTTGGCGAAGGTAGGGCTGAAGGACCGGGCCCGGCACCTGCCGGCGCAGCTCTCCGGCGGGGAGCAGCAGCGGGTCTGTATCGCGCGGGCCCTCATCAACTCGCCGCAGATTTTGCTGGGTGACGAGCCCACGGGCAACCTGGATGAGGAGAACGAGGGCATCGTCGTCGATATCTTCCGCCGCCTGCACGACGAGGGGGTCACCATCATCGTCGTGACGCACGACCCCGAGGTCGGCGACGTGGCCCAGCGCAAGATCGTCCTGGAACACGGCAAGATTATCCAGGACATCGACCAGAGCGCAACCTTCGGCCAGTTGAGCCATCTTATACCCACAGGGCACACGGCGCATCCCTGAAGGGGGGACGGCACCGTGCCGGTCGGATTGCCTGCCTGTGTGCTGTGGGTATGCCCTGCGGGTATGTCGGAGCATGATACGGGGCGCCGTGTGAAGGTTGGCCAGGCATTGGGGGCGTGGGCGCTCCTCATTAACTCTGACATCCGTAAGGCCTCGTTGAATTTGAGGGAGTGAGGATAATGCGTTACCGTTGGCCGTGGCAGCGCCTCTTCCATGCCACAAGGTACTCGCTTAACGGAGTGTGGACGGCGCTGCGGGAGGAGCAGGCTTTTGCCTATGAGGCCATCGTGTTTTTGGGGGTCTGTACCGTCTCAGCGCTTTTCCTGCCGTGGGGGAAGGCCCTGCTCCTCGCGGGGGCATGGCTCGCCGTGATGGCGCTGGAGCTGATCAACGGAGCTGTTGAGCAGGCCTTTGACCTCATCGACACCCACCGCCGCCCGGAGATTAAGGCGGGGAAGGACATGCTCTCCGCCGCCGTCTTCCTTCTCGTCTGCTTTAACATTGTCCTGTGGGCAGCGGTGGTCGTAGGATTGTGAGCTGCCCACGTTCCGACTGACGGGCCCTTACATCAGCCCCATGCCATGGAGAAAGAACGTCCAGAGGAAAATGGTGAGGATGGACAGAAGCGTCGTGGTGCAGACCAACTCCCCGGCGAGCTGGCCGTCGGCGCCCATCGCTACCGCCATGGGATAGGAGGACACGGCCGCCGGCGCCGCGAACAGGATCATCATGGCGCACAAGCTCTGATCCCGGAAGCCCATTAACAGGGACAAGGGCATGAAGACCAGCGGGATGACCACCATGCGCAGCAGGATGCCCCACATCAGAGGCCGGCTGTCCGCCCGCACGTGTTCTATGTCCAGTCCCACCCCCAGGGAGATGAAGCTCAAGGTTGTGGTCGAGTTGGCAATGCTCCGGATTACCCCCCAGGCAGGGGCCGGGATCCCGAAGGGAAGGGCCTTCATGGTAAAGGCCAAAAGGGTCCCGATGATCATGGGGTTCTTCAGAATGGCGGTGCAGAGCTTCCAAAAGTTCGCCTGGCCGGAACGGTTCAG
The DNA here is from genome assembly GCA_017476945.1 of Fretibacterium sp. Lineage (GTDB taxonomy): Bacteria > Synergistota > Synergistia > Synergistales > Aminobacteriaceae > JAFUYV01. The sequence continues at coordinate 20,652 of JAFUYV010000182.1, read as the reverse complement.
CTCCAGGATAACGGCCGCGAGGCAGTTGAAGGCCGGGATGGCCACCACGCTCAACATGACCACCGTTCCAGCGTTTCCCTCCCCATAGAGGGCCTCGGCCACAGCGACACCAAAGAGGAGGTAGTTGCCCCGGACCATCGCCTGGCCAATGACAGCAGCCTTGTTCCCGTCCCTCACCAGACGGCGGGGGATTGTGATCGCAAGCCAGAAGATGATCAACAGGCATACCATGGTGAATGCCATCTCACGCCAGGCAAGCCCGTGGGCAAGGTCCATCTCATAGATGTTCTTGAACAGCAGGGACGGCATAAAGACGCGGAACATCAGGCGGTCAAACTCCATCATCGTCGGGCGCCCGATGACGCCCTTCACCCGGATCAGCGCTCCCAGGGCCATCAGCAGGGCCATGGGAAACACAACGTTAACAGCGGCAATAAAACTATCCCGCATAAGATGACCTCGGATCCTGCGCTAGCTTCCCAGGGCGCGCGGTTTCCCGGCGGCCGTCCCGACACCGGAACTTTCTCCCACCACCGGAGGGGTAGCTGCACTCCTGGCCTTCGCCTTTCCGTTCACGTAATTCATATGAACCCTCCTCTGTCTAAACGTCTTCCGTACATTATATCTATCCTAGTTTAATGATATCCTCCCATTTTGTAAACCGTGGTAAAAGGTTCCATGGGCGTGAGCCCGTTTTATGAAAGCGGCCTGGCTTGCGTCGTTATCCCGTATTCCTTATAATAACCTTGTTTTTCTGTCACGGTCTCTTTAAAATAAAGGTAGATGTGGATTATGAAAGACAGGCAATGGGACGAAGTTTTCTCAAGGCGGATAGCCAAGCACTACGATGAGCTGAAGTGGCTGTATGGCGAGCTGTATGGGGACGGCCAACAGGCTTTTGACGACTTCTGCGATATGCTGCACAACTACTACTCCCAGCGAGGGGACGCGCTGAAGGAATGGGATGGCGCGCGGGAGGTCGTCCCTGATTGGTACACGGGGAACGAAATCCTGGGCATGCAGATGTACACGGACTGCTTTGCCGGGACGCTCAAGGGGGTAAGGCGCCGGCTGGAGTACATACGGGAGTGCCGGGTAAACTGTATTCACCTGATGCCGCTGTTGGAGAGCCCTAAGGAGAAAAGCGACGGCGGTTACGCTGTGTCGGACTTCCGCAGGGTGCAGCCGGAGCTGGGGACTATGCGCGACCTGGCGGAACTGGCGGAGGACTGCCACCGGCTGGGGATAAGCGTCTGCCTGGACTTCGTCATGAACCATACGAGCGAGGAACACGAATGGGCGCGCCGCGCAAGGGCCGGGGAGAAGGCGTACCAGGACCGGTATTTCTTCTTCGATAACTGGGATGTTCCCAACCAGTATGAGCGGACGCTGCCGCAGGTGTTTCCCCAGACGGCCCCCGGCAACTTTACCTGGTGCCCGGTAGGAAGCTCCCTGCGGGGGGAGGAGGCCGGGAAGGTCGTTATGACGACCTTTTACCCCTACCAGGGGGATCTGAACTACGGCAACCCCGTCGTGTTTAACGACATGACGGCCAACATGCTCTACCTGTGCAATCAGGGCGTGGACATCATCCGCCTGGACGCGGTCCCCTATATCTGGAAGACGCTGGGGACAAACTGCCGGAACCTTCCCCAGGTCCACACGCTGGTGCGCATCATGAGGATGGCGGCGGAGATCGTCTGCCCTGGGACGCTCCTGTTGGGGGAGGTCGTGATGGAACCCTCGAAAGTCGTCCCCTACTTCGGTACGCTGGAGAAGCCGGAGTGCCACATGCTCTACAACGTGACGACGATGGCGAGCACATGGCATACGGTGGCCACAAAGGACGTCCGGCTCTTGAGGCATCAGATGGAGCTCCTCTTCGCGCTCCCCAAGCAATACGTTTTCCTGAACTACCTGCGCTGCCATGACGACATCGGCTGGGGGCTGGACTATGCGTTTCTGAGGCGGTTCGCCATTGATGAGGTTGCGCACAAAAAATACCTGAACGACTACCTGAGGGGCGCGCTGGAGGGCAGCCCGTCCCGCGGCGAGCTCTATAACGACGACCCCAGGCTGGGGGATGCCAGGCTGTGCGGGACAACCGCGTCGTTGTGCGGAATTGAGGCGGCTGAGGCGGAGGGGAATTTGGCCGGGCTGGATCTGGCGCTTCGTCTGGATACGATGCTTCACGCTTTTCTGTTCACGCAGAGCGGCATCCCGATTCTCTACAGCGGGGACGAGATAGGCCAGTTTAACGATTATACTTATCATCAGAACCCTCAAAAGGCGGGCGACAGCCGTTGGCTGCACAGGGGCGCGTTTAACTGGGATCACGCGCGGAAGCGCAAGCCCCGCAAGGACGTGGGGGCTTCAGGGGGGCAAAGTACCCCCCTGAGCTTCGATGTGGAAGCACAGCTCTTCCAGAGAATTACGGAACTGGCAAGGCTGCGCGCGGAGTATCGGGTCTTTGAGGGCGCGGCCGACATGTGGACCGTGGAGACCGGAAACGATCACGTCCTAGGGATTGGCCGTTACTACCGCGGGGAAAAGCTGGTCGCGCTGTTCAACTTCAGTGAGGCGGAACAGCCCGTGCAACTTGGCCCGGAGGGCGGGGTCAACGAAGGTGAGGTTTATCGCGATATGCTGGGCGGCACAAAACGGGATACGGGAGCCATAACCCTTCCTGGGTATGGGTTTCTGTGGCTGATGACCTCGTTTAACTGAACTGAAAACCTGTGCGTATTTATAGGGGGGACGATAATTGAAGCTGATCTTTCTGGACATCGACGGGACGTTGACGCAGCCGGGGGAGAACACGCCGCCGGAGAGCGCCGTCAATGCCGTCAGGGAGGCGCGGGCCAGGGGGAACAAGGTGTTCCTGTGCACAGGGCGCAACCCGGACATGCTGAGGCCTCTTCTGCGCTATGGATTTGACGGCATGATCTCCTGTTCAGGGGGGTACGTGTCCGTCGGGGCGGAGCAGGATGAGGAGGTCCTGTTTGACTGCCCAATGACGGACCAGCAGCGGGATATTGCCCTGGAGGTCCTGCACCGCAACAGCGTGTTCTGCACGATCGAGGCGAAGGGCGGCTCCTGGGGGGACGAGAACCTGGCGGATTTTCTCAAGGACCAGCCGGAGGGCAACAGCGAGATTGAACGGTGGCGGAGGACGCTGGCGGAGAACCTGGGCCTGCGTCCCATGGCAGATTACGACGGAAGCCCAATTTACAAAGTAGTGGTGATGTGCCTGAAGGAGGCTCAGCTGGATGAGGCCAGGGCGCTGCTGGAAAAGGATTTCAACTTCGTCGTCCAGGAACTGAAGGACCGCGGGGGGATCGTCAATGGTGAGCTCATCAACCGAAAGTTCAACAAGGGCCAGGGCGTTGAGCGCATCCGGGAAAGGTTTTGCGCGGCAAGGGAGGATACCGTCGGGTTTGGCGACAGCATGAACGACGTCGAGATGATGCAGACCGTCGGGACAAGTGTGTGCATGGCGAACGGCGCGGAGGCCCTGAAGAAGCTGGCAGACCTGGTGTGCCCCTCTGTCAGCGAGAACGGTCTGGCGTGGGCGTTCGCGAAGCTAAATCTCGTTTAAAAGGAGGATTTTCATGGCACTGAACTATCGGAAATGCGCGGAGGAGATCGTCTCGCATATCGGCGGCAGGGATAACATCGCGCAGGCGGCGCACTGCGCGACGCGATTGAGGCTCGTCATCAAGGACAACGGCAAGATTGATAGGGCCGCGCTGGAGAACGTCGACGGGGTGAAGGGGATGTTCGAGAACAACGGACAGCTTCAGCTCATTATCGGCACGGGGACGGTCAACAAGGTGTATGCGGAATTTCTGTCCGTCACTGGCATGTCGGAGGCGACGAAGGACGACGTGAAGGCCGCGGCCGCGGCGCAGCAGCCCGTGTGGAAGCGGATGCTGAAGGCGCTGGGCGACGTGTTCGTCCCCATCCTGCCCGCCATCGTTGCCTCGGGCCTCATGATGGGGCTCATCGAGGCCCTGGGCAAGGTCTACCCGGAGTTCGCGAACACGGATTGGTACGGCTTCCTGGACATGGTGGCCAACACCGCCTTCGCCTATCTGCCGGTCATCGTGGCGGTGTCGGCTGCGCGGGTCTTTGGCGGCAACATCTTCCTGGGCGGCGTCATCGGCCTGGCAATGATCCACTCCAGCCTGCTGAACGCCTGGAGCGTGGGCAGCGTTGAGATCATCCCCACATGGAAGCTCTTCGTCTTCACCGTCAGCCGGGTGGGCTATCAGGGGCACGTTATCCCGGTCATCATCGCCGTGTGGCTGATGTGCTTCATCGAGAAGCGGTTGCACAAGCACGTGCCGGAGATGATTGACCTCTTCGTGACGCCGCTCTGCACGGTGCTCTCCACCGTGTTCCTGACCTTCACCATCATCGGGCCAGCCTTCGCCCAGCTTGAGAGCTGGGTGCTGGCCGGGGCGCAGGTGCTGGTCCACAACCCCATCGGCGCGGGCGTCATGGGCGCGCTGTACCCCTGGACGGTTGTCATGGGCCTGCACCACATGTATAACGTCATCGAGGCCGGGATGCTGGCCGTTGAGGGCGGATTGAACACCTGGATGCCCATCGCGTCGGCGGCGAACTTCGCGCAGTTCGGGGCGTGCCTTGCCGTTGGTCTGAAGGCCCGCAACGCCCGGACGAAGGCCATCGCCGTCCCGTCGTCGCTCTCCGCGGCGCTGGGCATCACGGAGCCCGCGATTTTTGGCGTCAACATGCGCTTCTTCAAGCCCTTCATCGCCGGGATGGTCGGCGGCACGGTCGGGGCGGTGTTCGGCTCCTTCACGGGCATCGGCGCGACGGCCTACGGCGTGACGGGCATCCCCGGCTACCTGACCATCGACAAGCCGCTTCAGTATACCATTCTGCTGGCGCTGTCCGGCGGCATCGCCTTCGTGCTGGCCAACATCCTTTGGAAGGAGGAGGCCGTCGAGGCCGTTCCGGCTGAGCCGACTCCCGTCCCCGTGGTGGAGAGCGCGGCGGAGATTGCCGGCAAGACCGTCATCCGCTGCTCCTCCGGGGAGATTGGCCAGCCCGTCATCGGCAAGGTTATCCCCTACACGGAGATCCCTGACCCGACCTTCGCCACCGGCACCCTGGGTCAGGGCGTCGGCATTGAGCCAGAAGACAACGTCGTCTACGCGCCGTTTGATGGGGAGGTCTCGTCCGTAGCTGACAGCAAGCACGCTATCGGTATCACCGGCCCCGGCGACATGGAGCTGCTGATCCACGTTGGCGTGGATACTGTGGCCATGAAGGGGGACGGTTTTGAGGACTTCGTGGCCGAGGGCGACAAGGTGAAGAAGGGCCAGAAGATCATGACCTTTGACCGCGCCAAGATCAAGGCAGCCGGGCATCCGGAGACGGTCGTGGTGCTGCTGACCAACAGCGACGATTACGAGAACGTGCAGTTCGGCGACGGGATATAACCCGCTGCCTTTTACGATTACAATCAACGAAAGGGAGATGCAGTCATGAAGGAATTTACGTACACCATCACAGACCCGGTAGGTATTCACGCGCGCCCTGCGGGGCTTCTTGTCAAGGAGGCCAAACAGTTCAACAGCACGGCCACCATCATCAAAGGCGACAAGAGCGCCAAGGCTACGTCCCTCATGAAGCTCATGGGCATGGGCGTCAAGCAGGGCGATGCCGTTACCGTGCAGGTTGAGGGTGATGACGAGGAGGCGTGCGCCGCCGCGATCGAAAAGTTCCTGAAAGAGAACATGTAAGGGCCTTGGAACATGAAGGTTGTTACCGGTACAAAGATCGTAAACGGCATCGCGATCGGCAAGATACGCATCTACCGTGCCCCTTGCTACGACATCGACGATTCGCTGGTGGAGGACACGGGCGCGGAGGTGGCTCGCTTTGAGCAGGCGAGGGGCAGGGTGCAGGACCAGCAGCACGTGCTCTATGAAAGAGCCCTGCAAAGCGCAGGTGAGGATAGCGCTGCGATCTTTGAGGCGCACGAGCTGATGCTGGATGATGAGGATTTGATCGACGCCTGCAAGGAGATCATGCTGAAGCAGCGGCACACGGCCGAGTATGCGGTTCAGGAGGGCTTTGACAACGCGGCGCAGATGTTCCGCGACATGGACGACCCTTACTTCCAGGCCCGGAGCGCCGACGTCATCGACCTGAGGAACGCGATGTTGGATGTGCTCCTCGGCAACGACACGGACAGCATGCAGGGGACGGAACCCTCCATCCTTGTGGCGGAGGACCTCGCGCCCTCGGAGACGGTGAAACTGGACAAGTCGCTCCTGCTGGGCCTGATCACGCGAGAGGGGAGCTCCAACAGTCACACCGCGATTTTGGCCCGGAGTATGAACCTGCCGACGCTCATCCAGTGCAAGGATATCGCCGACGACTGGGACGGGAAGTTCGCCATCCTGGATGGCTATAACTCCTGTGTCTATATTGAGCCGACGCAGGACCTGATTGACTCCCTCACCGCGCGGCGCAACAAGGACCTGGGGAAAGAGGCCCTGCTCCAGCAGCTCAAGGGGGCGTCGAACACCACGATTGACGGGAAGACCATCAAGGTCTTCGCCAACATCGGCGGCCCCGCCGACGTGGGGGAGGTGCAGACGAACGACGCTGAGGGCGTGGGGCTGTTCCGCTCGGAGTTCGTCTACCTGAACAGCAAGACGGACCCCTCCGAGGACGCGCAGTTCGACGCCTACAAGCGGGTGCTGGAGACCCTGGCGCCCAAGCAGGTCATCATCCGCACCTGCGACATTGGCGCGGACAAGACCATCGACTATATGAAACTGGACAAGGAAGAGAACCCCGCGCTGGGCTACCGGGCCATCCGCATCTGCCTGACCCGTCGGGACTTCTTTAAGCGGCAGCTTCGCGCCCTCCTGAGGGCCTCGGCCTACGGCAACCTGGGCATCATGTTCCCCATGATTATCAGCGTCCGAGAGGTGCGCGAGTGCAAGGATATCCTGGCGGAATGCAGGCATGAGCTGGAGTCTGAAGGCGTCCGGATGGGCCGCATTGAGGTGGGAATCATGATCGAGACCCCCGCCGCGGCGCTCTGCGCGGACGAGCTGGCCGAGGAAGTCGATTTCTTCTCCCTGGGCACGAACGACCTGACGCAGTATACCTGTGCCATCGACCGCCAGAACGCGAAGCTGGAGCCTTTTTCCGACACGCACCATCCGGCAGTGCTGCGGCTGATCCGCATGACCATCGAGGCGGGACACCGGCACAACACGTGGGTCGGCATCTGCGGCGAGCTGGGGGCGGACAAGTCTCTGACGGAGACCTTCTTGCGGATGGGCGTGGATGAGCTCTCCGTCAACCCCAAGAGCGTCCTGCCTCTGCGAAAGATCATCCGCAGCCTTGACCTGTCCAAGCCCATAGGCCAGGCCCTGGTTCAGGAACAGTAATGGGGTGAGAACAAATGCCGCCGTTCGTTCAAAGGCGGCATTTGATAAACCGACCGCAGAATGGCGGAAGATTTTAATTTGACAAAAGACGCCGGCCTGTTATAATAAGCAAGGTTGAAGTGAAACGTTCGTTTGTTTATGGGCGGTTAGTTCAGAGGTAGAACGCTTCCTTGACACGGAAGAGGTCAGAAGTTCGATTCTTCTATCGCCCACCATAGTAAAATTAATGGGTTCAGGAGGAAACTTCCTGGACCCTTTTTCTCGTGTTGGTTGGGTACTGACTCAAGCTGTGCTTCAGCATAACAAAAAGCTGCGGCGAGATTGCCTTGCCACAGCTTGTGTTCCTGTCCTTTTCGTCCTGCTGGCCGGGGTTCACCAATCCAGCGCGGCCACCGCCGATTTCTCCACCGGCAGGCCCGCCACGTAGCGCCGGGTGAACGTCTCGAACCCCGCCACGTCCGCCGGGTCCGGTTCCACAGCCTCACCCTCAAGCCCCGTAAAGACGCGCTTGTCCAGGTACTCCTCCAGCTTGCCGCTGGACTTGCCGTCCACCAGATACGCCGCCAGCAGCGCGATTCCCCATGCGCCGCCCTCGGAGGCCGTTGCCAGGACACTCACGGGGGCGTTCACCGCCGCCGCCAGTATCTTCTGCATGACCCGCGGCGTCTTGAACAGCCCGCCATGGCCCATCATGCGGTCCAGCTTCACGCCCTCGTCCTTCAGAAGAATGTCCATGCCCAGTTTTACCGCGCCCAGGGAGGTGTAGAGGTGAGCGCGCATGAAGTTCGCCAGGGTGAGGTGGCTGTCCGGCGTGCGCGCGAAGAGGGGGCGTCCTTCGTTGATGAACGTGATGTTCTCGCCGGAGTAATAGCCGTAGGCCAGCAGCCCACCGCAGTCAGGGGCGCCCGTCAGCGCGTGAGTGTAGAGCTTGCCGAAGAGCTCGCCCTTATCCGCCTTGAGCCCCATCAAGCCGCAGAATTCTTCAAAGAGCCCCACCCAGGCGTTCAGGTCCGATGTGCCGTTGTTGGCGTGGGCCATGGCACAGGGGAAACCGGTAGGTGTCGTCACCATATCGATCTCCCGGTAGAGCTTCGAGAGCTGCTTCTCCAACACGATCATGGCGAAATTGCTCGTCCCCGCCGAGAGGTTGCCCGTCCGGGGCGCGACGGAGTTCGTGGCGGTCATGCCGGTGCCCGCGTCGCCCTCCGGGGGGCACAGGGGCACGCCGGGCTGAAGGTCCCCGCCCTCGTCCAGCAGGGCCGCGCCTTCCGCCGTCAGAGTCCCCGCGTCCTCTCCCGCCACCAGGACCTTCGGGAAGACCTCGCGCAGCTTCAGGGGATGTCCGTGCTTCGCAATGAGGGCCTCAAACTTCCGCACCATGCCCTCGTCGTAGTCCAGGGCGTTGGAGTCAATGGGGAACATTCCCGCCGCGTCGCCGATGCCGATGACCTTCCGGCCCGTCAGCCTGTAGTGCATCCAGGCCGCCAGCGTGAAGACCGAGGCCACGTCTTTGACATGCGCCTCCCCGTCCAGCATCCTCTGGTACAGGTGCGCCACGGACCAGCGCAGGGGGATGTTGAACTGAAACAACTCCGTCAGCTCGTCCGCCGCCGCGGTGGTGTTGGTGTTGCGCCAGGTCTGGAAGCGCGCGAGCTGTTTATCGTCTTTGTCCAGCGCGATGTAGCCGTGCATCATGGCGCTGATGCCGAGGGCCCCGAAGGTCTTTGGCGTGACGCCGTGTTGCTCCTCAACGTCACGGCGCAGGGCGGCGTAGCAGGCGCGCAGCCCCTTCTCCGCGTCGGCCAGGTCGTAGGTCCACACGCCGTCCACCAAGGAGTTCTCCCACTCATGGGCGCCGGTGGCCAGTACGTGTCCGTCGTAATCGATCAGCACGCCCTTGATGCGCGTCGAGCCAAACTCAATGCCCAGGGCCGTCCTGCCCTGGAGGATCAGGTCCTTAGCGTTCATTGGTCATTGCTCCTCTCTCAGGAAAAAGGGGAGGTCTCCCTCCCCTTCAATCTCCATCAACAGTCAAGAACTAGGCGCCCTGCGGCTCCCCGGCGGGCGCGGCGTCCCCCTCGGCGGACTTGGGCTTGGGCTGGGGCTGGGTGAACACGCGGGAGCGCGCCTGGATGTCATCGCGGATGGCGTAAGGCGCGGGCATGTTCTCAATCTGAACCTCGTAGGCCTCCGTGCCGGAGGAGGCGATGGAGATGTCGCCGATGTTGAGGATGCGCTGCACGAGGGTCTGCGTCACCAGGACGGTGCGGATGCTCGTCAGGCCGATCTCCGTGGAGTTGCGCTTGAGGATGCCTTTCTCGTAGGCGATCTCCTCATTGCGCACGATGAGGATGGAGCCTATGCGCTTCACCATCATGTTCAGGAAGATGACGAGCATCGCTGCCAGCGCCACGGCCCACAGAATGCCCTTCAGCTTGCCCGACAGCGGGCTCCAGAGGGTGAGGGCGCACATGGCCACGAAAATGAGCAGCATCAGGGCGATGTGCCTGTAGTAGCTCCGCCACGCCGGCTTGTAGATGACTTCCTTTTTAGCGTCTTCCATTTCAGTGACTTCCTCTCTAATGATATTGAAGCTCATGGAGCTTTCTCATTATAGCAAAACCCGGCGAAAACGGGAGGCACAAAATTGCCCGCTTTCTTCTTATTTTTTCCACGCTTCTCTGTTATCCTTTACTCAAACTGAGAAGGGGGGATCTTCTTGTTCGAGATAATCAGGACGGCCCTGCGCTCCCTGCTGGGCAACCGGACCCGGTCCATCCTCACGATGCTGGGGATCATCATCGGCGTCGGGGCCGTCATCACGATGGTCGCCATCGGGCGCGGGGCGGCGGAACAGGTGGAGGGCTTCGTGGCGGGTTTTGGGGCCAACCTGTTCATCGTCATGCCCGCGCCGCCCAACAGCACCGGGGCGCGGGGCGCGGCGGGCAGCGGCGCGACGCTGACGCTCGAGGACTCCAACGCCATCGCCTCGGAGAGCTTCTCCATCGCGTGCGTGGCCCCGATGGCCAACGGCAGCGCCCAGATTATCTACGGCAACAATAACTGGAGCACCAGCATCACGGGCAGCACACCGGACATCCTTCCGGTGCGCAATCTTGAAATCGCACAGGGGGCGTGTTTCTCGGACGCGGACGTGCGGAGCGCCGCGAAGGTCTGCGTGTTGGGCCCCACCGTGGCCAAGGAGCTGTTCGGCTACGCGGACCCGATTGACGCGAATATCCGCATCCGCAACATTCCCTTCCGCGTGGTCGGGGTGACGAAGGCCAAGGGGGCCAACTCCTTCGGCCAGGACCAGGACGACGTGGTCTTTGTCCCCATCACGACGGCTCAGCGCCGCCTGGTGCGCTTTGGCACGCGGGTGGACTCCGTGAGGAGCATCAACGTCCAGGCCAAGGACCGCGAGTCCCTGGAGGCCGCACAGAGTGAGGTCCGGGCCATCCTCCGCCAGCGCCACCGCCTGACCGAGGGCATGGAGGACGACTTCAACATTCGCGACCTCACCCAGGCCCTGGAGAACGCCGCCAGCTCGGCGGAGGTTATGAGCATCCTGCTGGGGGCGGTGGCGTCCATCTCACTCCTCGTCGGGGGCATCGGCATCATGAACATCATGCTCGTCTCCGTCAGCGAGCGCACACGGGAGATTGGCATCCGCATGGCAGTGGGGGCGCGGCCGTCCAACGTGCGCGTGCAGTTTCTGACGGAGGCCGTGGTGCTGTCGCTGCTGGGCGGGGCCATCGGCATCATGGGGGGCGTTGGCATCTCGAAGGCCGTGACGAGATTTCTTTCCTGGCCGACGACCATCTCGGCGGAGTCAATCTTAATCGCCGTCGGGTTCTCAGCGGGTGTGGGCGTGTTCTTCGGCTTCTGGCCCGCGTGGAAGGCGTCGAACCTCGACCCCATCGTCGCGCTGAGGACGGAGTAAGGGCGTCAGGGGGGCGGACAGCCTCCCTTTAATTTTTTCTTTCCCTCTCAAAAATCCCGCAAATAACCCTCCAGTCGTGCTAAAGTATAGAGATAATATGAGGGTGTACTGAGCGCGTTTCAAGCGTGGCAGCCGGCAGGAAACCCACTGAGTGGGCCGGCAGGAAGCCCACTGCGTGGGCCGGCGGGAAGCCCGCTGCGCGGGGAGGAGTTGGGCACATGAATTGGAGAGAGCTTGAGGCCGAGATGATCCGCACGCGGCGCGACCTGCACCGCTATCCTGAGGCGGCGTGGACGGAATTCCGCACGTCGTCGCTGGTGGCTGAGCGGCTGGAGCGCCTGGGATACAGACCCCGGGTGGGCGCGGCGGTGATCAACCAGGGGGCTGTGATGGGACGGCCCTCTGAGGAGGAGATCGACCGGCACATCCGCCGGGCCGTCATGCAGGGCGGCAACGAGGGCTGGATAAAGGAGATGGGGCGCTACCCCGGCGTGGTGGCGGAGCTGGACACGGGAAAACCCGGCCCCACCGTGGCATTGCGCTTCGACATCGACTGCGTGGACGTGGACGAGGACACCTCGTCCGACCATCGACCCGTCCGGGAGGGCTTCGCCAGCCTCAACCCCCACCTGATGCACGCCTGCGGGCACGACGCCCATACGGCCATCGGGCTGGGTGTGGCGGAGACGCTCATCGCCAGGGAAGGACTGCTGAAGAGGGGCAGGGTGAGGCTGATCTTCCAGCCCGGGGAGGAGGGCTGCCGCGGCGCTTACGCGATGACGCAGGGAGGCGTGGTGGATGGCGTGGACTTCTTCCTGGCGATGCACATCGGCGGCGGCGTGCCCACGGGGACCTTTGGGCTTAACTCCCTGGGCTACCTCGCCACGACGAAGTTTGACGCCCGCTTCACGGGCGTTCCGGCCCACGCGGCAGGGGCTCCCCACATGGGGCACAACGCCCTGCTCGCGGCGGCAGCGGCGGCACTGGGCCTCCACACCATCGCCCCCCACAGCGGCGGGGCCATGCGGCTCAACGTCGGCGTCCTCCAGGCGGGGACGGGGCGCAACGTCATCGCCGCGGACGCCCTGATGAAGGTGGAGACCCGCGGTGAGACTCAGGATATCGCGGACTACGTCTACAATCGCGCGGTGGAGGTTCTGGACGGGGCCGCCGCCATGTACGGCGTGAAGGTGGAGCTGACGAAGGCCGGGCAGGGCACCACCGCCCGCGGCGATGAACCCCTTGTGCGCCGGGCGGCGGAGGCCGTGCGGGCGCTGAACCTCTTTAAGTGCGTGGAGGAGACCGTGCGCGCCGGGGGCAGCGAGGACGCCACCTGGATGATGCGCCGCGTGCAGCAGAACGGCGGCGAGGCCACCTACATGGCGTTGGGCTCGGACATCGCTGCGCCGCACCACAACGGGCGTTTCGACCTGGACGAGCGGAGTCTGCTGCTGGGTGTGCGGGCCATGACGTCCATCGCCGAGGCTTTGCTGGCTGGAGAGGAATAGAGAGGTGAGGCAATGACCTGGCGGAAAACGACGCGCTTCATCCTGTTCCTGGCGGGGATGCTCACGGGCGGGGGGGCCGCGTACCTGTTCTATCACAGCTACATCACCCCTGGCGCAGCCTACCTCGCCATGACGGCCCTGTTCCTGTGGTTTGCCACCCGACACCGCCCCGAGAGGGAGTCCCCGGAGCGGAAGCCCGTCATCGCCGGGGACGCGGCTCTGAACGAGATGGCGTTGCTCGTCGCGGATTTGGCCGTCGCCAGCCTCAAGGGGGTGGGGAGGACCGTCCCCCCCTCGACGAAGGAGATTGAGCAGATTGAGGGGCGAACAAATGCCATGCTGGACCATATGGGCGTTCCCTCCACCAGCCGCCTGGAGCTGAAGGAGGAGTTTGACCGTCTTAAGGGCCGCGTCCGCCGGAACGAGGGAGGAATGGCCCTCATCCGCAGCGTGCGGCTTTGAGGCGTTTCATAAATTTGGGCATATCTCTGAAAGGGGTTCTCGTGATGAGGAGGATAAAAAGGTCTCGGCTTTTCGCGGTCCTGGCCCTGATACTCGCTCTGGCGCTGCCGGCATGGGGCATGACCGTAACGTCCCGCAGGCCGGAGGGGACGAAGAGTCAGCGGCAGTTGCCTGCGGCCGCGAGGGATGGTTGCGTGCGGGCAATTGACGAGGCGGTCAAGGCGGGGGCGAACGTCAACGCAAAGAGCTTGGACGGCGATACGGCGCTTGACTGCGCGCGGGAGAAAGACGGTCTGCCGGGCGCGGACACGATGAGGCGTCCGGAGTCCATGGCGCGGTGAGCTGAAGAATGGACAAAGGACAGAAGTTCTCGGCCGGTTATTTTCTTGTCGCCATCCTGCTGGCGTGGCTTTTCGCGGATTACGTCTACAAGCCCTACATGGAGAGCCGGAGCGAGGTGCCGTACAGCGATTTCCTGGCGGCCCTGGAGGAGGGAGCCATCGCCGAGGTCAACCTTACGGACGACCGCATCACCTACGCGCTGAAGCCCACGAGCGCCGACAAGCGGCCCGTCGTCGGCGGCGTCGTCCTCGACAACAAACCGGCCGCGCCCTCCGTGAAGAGCGTGGTCCGCCTCCCGGACCCCTTCCTTGTGGAGCGGCTGGTGAGCGCCGACGTGGCCTTCGCGGGCGTCGCGGACAAGAACGAGCTTTTGGAGATGCTCATGGGCGTGCTCCTGCCCCTCCTGCCCCTGATCGTGATCTGGTACTTCATCTTCCGGAATATACGGGGTAGCGGGGCGGGCGGCATCTTCTCCTTCGGGCGGAGCCGCGCGCGAGAGCTCCAGGGGGAGATGACGGGCGTCCATTTCAAGGACCTCGGCGGCGTCGGCGAGGCGGAGGTGGAGCTACGGGAGATCATCGACTTCCTGAAGGAGCCGGAGCGCTACAACAAGTTCGGCGCGAAGCTGCCCAAGGGCGTGTTGCTTGTCGGCCCTCCCGGCACGGGCAAGACGCCGCTGGCCAAGGCCGCCGCGGGCGAGGCGGGGGTGCCTTTCTTCTTCATCACGGGCTCCAGCTTCGTGGAGATGTTCGTGGGCGTGGGGGCCGCGCGGGTGCGCGACCTCTTTGAGCAGGCCAAGAAGAAGGCCCCCTGCGTCATCTTCGTGGACGAGATTGATGCCATCGGTCAGTCCCGCGCCCACACGATTAACGGCAACAGCGAGCAGGAGAACACGCTGAACCAGCTCCTGGCGGAGATGGATGGCTTCAACACCAACTCCGGTGTCGTCATCATGGGCGCGACGAACCGGCCGGAGATTTTGGACCAGGCTCTTCTGCGCCCCGGCCGCTTTGACCGGCAGATCCAGGTGGTGTTGCCCACCGAGGAGGGGCGGCTGGAGATCCTCAAGATACACACCGCCGCCCTGCCGCTGGACGACACGGTGGACCTGAAGGCCATCGCCAAGGTCACGCCAGGGTTCTCCGGGGCCGACCTAGCGAATATCGCCAACGAGGCGGCGCTCCTGGCCGTGAGGCGCAAGGCGGAGAAGGTCTCGACGCCGGACTTCGACCTCGCCATTGAGCGTGTCGTGGCGGGGCTTCAGCGCAAGACGCCCCTCACGCCGGAGGTGCGGCGCAAGGTGGCCTACCATGAGACGGGGCACGCCCTTGTGGCCTGTTTCCTGCCCGGAACGGACCCCGTTCACAAGGTCAGCATCATCCCCACGGCCAAGGGCGCGCTGGGCTATACCATGCAGCGCTCGACGGAGGACCAGTACCTCGTGGGCGAGACGGAGCTGAAGTCGCGCATGGCGGTGATGCTGGCCGGGCGCGCGGCGGAGCTGCTGGTGTTCAGCGAGCCCTCGACCGGCGCGTCCAACGACCTGGAGCGCGCCACGGAGACCGCCCGCCGCATGGTGACGGAGTTCGGCATGTCCGCCCGCCTTGGCCCCGTGCGCTATGCCATGCCGGCCATGGCCTACCTGAGCAGCGCGTCGGAGAATCGCGACGACCTGGGGGACGGCGTGGTGGACCTCATCGACGAGGAGATACGAAACCTGGTGAACGAGGCACAGGAGAGCGCGAAGGGCATCCTGAAGGAGCACGAGGCCGTGCTGCACGAGGTGGCCCGCGTCCTCCAGGAGTCCGAGGCCATTACCGGTGACGACATCCAGGCGGTCATCCTGCGCGTCGAGGGCAAGGCGCCGCCGTCCCACGGGGGCTCAGTCCCCGCACCCGAGGCAGCGCAGTCCGCCGCACGGGAGGAAGAAGGAGAGCATCATGCCGAGACCTGTTGAGGCCGATGTCGTCCTGGCCTGCGGGGAGCATCTTCCGGCTGTGGACGTGTGGATCGTCATCGACGTCCTGCGCGCCACCACGGTCATCACCCGCTGGTTTGAGCTGGGCGGAGGGGACCTCTACCCCGTCGCCTCGACCAGCGCGGCTCGGGAACTGGCCCGCAGCCTCTCCTCCGCGGGGGGCGCCGCGCCCCTGCTGATGGGCGAGGAGAACGCCATCCCCCCAGAGGGCTTCGACCTGGGGAACTCTCCCCTGGACCTCTCGCATGAGCTCGTGCGCTCCCATCCCTGCGCCGTCATGTCGACGAGCAACGGCACCGTCTCCCTGCTGGCGGCCGCGGCCACGGGCACGCCTGTCATCGCCGCGTGCGTCCGCAACGCCTCCGCGGCCCTGGAGCACGCCCTCTCCATTGGCCCGCGGCTGGGTATCCTCTGCGCGGGGCGGAGGCGGAGGCCCGGCTGGGACGACACCCTCTGTGCGGGGCTTATCCTGAATGAGCTCAAGGCCCGCCACCCCGAGGTCCTCCTGGCGGACAGCGCCCGGCTGGCCCTGCTGGCCTGGCGCTCCTCTTCCGGCGGCCTTCTGGAGTCCATGAGGACAGCCGACCACGCCATCTTTCTGGACAGGATCGGCTATGGGGCGGACATTGACTTCGCCTGTGAGCAGGATGCGGCGTTCGTCGTCCCCATGCTCCACGAGGAGCCGGAGGGGGATGGGATGCGGGCTGTCCTGCGGGCCGTCGTGAACACTGCCCGTCCGCGTCCCTCCCCGTCCGCGCCGGAGCCGGAGTCCGGGATCAATCCGGACCCCTTTGCCCCGCTCCTCCAATACGCGCAGGACAAGGACGAGAAACAATATTTCTTCCTCGGCGGCGAGGCCAGGAAGCGCGCTGAGAAAAAGCTGGATTGGCGGAATTAAAGACGAAGGGACGGGATGTTGGCCAATGAGGACGATTTATCTTGACTGTTTCGCGGGTGTCGCGGGCGACATGCTCATCGGGGCCCTGCTGAATTTCCTCCCCCCGCTGGGGGTGAAGGAGTGCCCCTCGCCGCAGGTGCTGCGGGAGGGGTTGTCGAAGCTGACAGCGCTGAGCCCGGAGGAGTATGAGCTCATCGTCGAGCCCGGGGTGAAGAACGGCATCGCGGGGACGAACTTTGACGTCCATCTCCATGACCACAGCGGAGGTGAGCACCTTCACCACCACGGAGCTGAAGAGGGCGGCGCCCATGAGCACGAACCCCACGAACATCATGAGCACGGGCATCGCCATGAGCATGGCCACGAAGGGCATCACCACCCTCACCGGCACCTTCATGACATCGAGGCTATGATCACGGCGAGTGCCCTGCCCGGCCGCGTGAAGCGCGAGTCGCTGAGGGCCTTCTCGCTCCTGGCGGAGGCGGAGGCCAGAGTCCATGGCACGACGCCGGACCAGGTGCACTTCCACGAGGTCGGGGCGGTGGACTCCATCATCGACATCGTGGGGACCTTCATCCTGATGGATGCTCTGGGCTGGCCTCGGGTGCTCTGTTCGCCCATCAACGTGGGCTCCGGCACGGTGACGTGCGCCCATGGTGTGCTGCCCGTGCCCGCCCCCGCGACGGAGGCGCTGCTTCATGGCCTGCCCGTGTTCTCCCGGGGTGAGCCCATGGAGCGCACCACCCCCACCGGCGCGCTGCTGGTGAGGATGCTGGCGGACGGGTTCTGTTCCGTCCCGCCGGGGCGCATCGTGGCGTCGGCCTTCGGGCTGGGCAATCGCACGTCGGCGGACATGCCGAACGCGCTGCGGGCACTATTGATTGATTCTCACGGGGAAAAAGCTCCCCTGACCCCTCCAGTGGACACGGAGGTGGAGCAGGGGGAGGATGGACTCATCCGCGAGAGGCTGGCGCTGCTGGAGTGCAACATTGACGACATGAACCCTCAGGACTTCGAGCCGGTGAGCGCGCACCTGTTTGAGCGCGGGGCGCTGGACGTCTGGACCGAGCCCACCTACATGAAGAAAGGCCGCCCGGCGGTGCGTTTCTGCTGCCTGGCGGAACCGGACCGGGTGCGGGAGCTGACGGTGCTCATGCTGAGGGAGACAACCTCCCAGGGTGTGCGTGTCCTGAAGGCGGAGCGGCTGAGGCTGCGGTGGCAGCTTGACCGGGTCGCCACCTCCCTGGGCGAGGTGGGGGTCAAGTCCGCCTTCCTGGGCGAGGAGCTCCTGCGCCGCATGCCGGAGTACGAGGATCTGAAGCGCTTGGCCGCGCAGCACGGGCTGCCTATGGCGGAGGTGCGCCGCCGCGTTGCGCTGGAACTATGATTGTATTATCATAGATAGACAATGAAAAAATTGTTATTCCCTTAAGGAGATGATCTGATGCCACTTGCTACCATCACCGCCCGTGTGGAGGAGAGCGATAAGAGAAATTTTGACGCCTTTTGCTCGGCCGTTGGACTCAACACCTCCGTGGCCATTAACCTGTTTGTGAAGGCCGTCCTTCGCGAGGGACGTATTCCCTTTGAGGTGGTCCTGTCCCACGGCGCGCTGAAATCTGTTGAGCCCGCGCCCAAAGCATCCCGGCGGGGAAGGCCCCGCAAGGACCGCTCTCTTGAAGCGGCGCGGGAACCCGTGAGCGCGGCGCCGTCGGAGCCTGCCGGACAGCTCTCCAGGGACATGGCGGCCGTTCCCGCGCTTTAAGGCGGAGACAGTATGTCCCTGACCGTCGTCCTCGTCCTGATCCTGTCCGTCGCCGTCAATGTCCTGCTCGTGCTGTGGCTGGCGCGCCGCCGGAGGCCGGAGCAGAACCGTTCCGTCCGCACGGCCATCCTCTCGGGCATCCAGAACGTCAACGAGCTGGCCACCGTGCGTGAGCGTTTCCAGTCCATCGTCTCCTTCTCAGAGGGATGGAAGCTGCCCCTGGTTCACATGAACTTCCCCGGCACGACGCGGCGCTTCATGATGCGCTACTCAGGCACGATCGTCTGCGGCTGCGACCTCTCCGCCGCGGAGGTGTCGGAACGCTTCGACGTCAACCGCATCCATATCGCCGTCCCCCACAGCCGCATCCTGGATATCTACGCCGACGTCCACAGTTTTGAGGTCTACGATCAAAGTGCGGGCCTTTTCACCTCCATCCGGCTGGAGGACCAGAACCGTGAGGTGACGGCGGACCTGGAGGAGGTGCGCCGCCACGCGCTGACAAACGGCATCCTGGCCCAGTCGGACGAGAACGCGCGCCGTATCCTGGCCTCCATCGCGGCGGCCACAGGCATGGAGGCGGAGATCGTCTTTACGGGTGAGGCGGAGACCGCCGCGCCCCTGGATGCGACTGCGAGCCCCGCCCCCGCGCTTGACGCGCCACCGCCGGCGGCATCTTTCCTCTCCGGTGCGCTGCGCAGGGCGGCCCCGGCCGAGGTGAAGGGCTGAACAAAAAGACGGCGGAGCCCGCAAGGGCCCCGCTCTTTCTATTCCTGCTATCCCCGCGTTTGAGGTGTTCCGAAGGCCTGCGCCATTCGGGCAACGGCGTCCTCCACGTAGCTCCGAGGGCAGGCCAGGGCCACGCGCTCAAAGCCCGCGCCCTCGGGGCCGAAGATATATCCCTCGTCCAGCCAGAGCTTTGCCTCCGTCAGCATCCTCCGCTGGAGCTTCGCTGCGTCGGGCTCCACCGCGCGAAAGTCCAGCCATGCCAGGTACGTCCCCTCCATCGGCATCGTGCGCGCTTGGGGCAGGCGCTCCTTCAGCCCTTTGGCCAGCAGGTCATAGTTGCCCTTGATGTAGGCCAACGCCTCGTCCAGCCAACGCTCCCCGTGGGTGTAGGCCGCCTCAAGGGCCGTGATGGCGAAGAGGTTCAGCCGCGTGAGGCTGTTGCGGGCCAGCACGTTGTCGAACTGCTGGCGCAGGGCAGGATCAGGGATGACCGCCACGGTGGCCTGGAGTCCTGCGAGGTTGAAGGTCTTGCTGGGCGCGATGACGGTGATGGAATTGCCGCGGCAGCCCTCGGTGAGTGACGCGAAGGGCGTGTGCCTATGCCCGGGCATCAGGAGGTCGCAGTGCAGCTCGTCCGCGAACACTCGCACGCCATGGCGCTGGCAGATCTCGCCGAGCGCCGTCAGCTCCTCGCGGTTCCAGACGCGCCCGACGGGGTTGTGCGGGCTGCACAGGATGAGGAGCGAGACCCGCGGGTCGGCGGCGCAGCGCTCAAAGCCCTCAAAATCCATCATGTAGCGGTCCCCGTCCAGGTGCAGGGGGTTGAACAGGAGGCGCGTCCCGTTGTTCTCCGCCGTGCGGTAGAAGGGATAGTACACCGGGGGCTGGATGATCACCTTGTCTCCGGGCTGGCACAGGGCCTGGACCGCCAGGTGGGCTGCCGCGACCGCGCCTGGGGTGAACCGTATCCACTCCCGCTCGACGCGCCAGCCGTGCCGCCGCTCCTCCCAGCTAATAATGGCCTCGTAGCAGGAGTCCGGCACATCGGTGTAGCCGAAGACACCGTGCTTCGCGCGCTCCACCAGGGCCTGGGTGATCTCCGGCGCGACCTCAAAATCCATGTCCGCTATCCACATTGGCAGGAGCCCGTCCAGGGCCTCTCCCCGCAGAGGGGGCTTTCGCTGAGGGCGGGTGTCCCACTTGGTGCAGTTCGTGCCGCGCCGGTCAACGATCTTATCGAAGTTGTAAGCCATGAAATCTCCTCCGTCGTTCTAAAAGTCGCTTTAAAATAGAGCCGCTGATTTCTATTTTATGATATCTTATCTATCGAAAAATTGTGAGGGGGCTCACCGCTTTGAAGAGAAGAAAAAATACTTCAAAAAATACCTCATGGAACGCACTGATCCTTTCGTTCTGCCTGGCAGCGGCATGGCTTTGCCTTCTGTACACCGCGTTGTCCCGCGGAGAGGAGCCCCCGCTGCCGCCCGTGCCTCAGGGCCGCGAGGCTACGGCGCTCCCGGAGGCCGCCCAGCCCCTTCTCGCTCACCCTGAACCCGCACAGCTCCTGGCCGAGGTGGCAGAAGTT
>JAFUYV010000181.1 GCA_017476945.1 Fretibacterium sp. | reverse complement strand
TGGACCCAGGCGAACCCGGCGCCCCCTTCTGGGTGAGCGCGCGGTCTGCCGGGGTCGTGGAGCGCGCGCTGTCGCCCCGTTTCAGCATTGCGCGCTCCCGTTTCCAGTTTCCGACGCTCACCGTCTGGGCGGAGTAAAAATACCACGGGCTTACCGCGGCATCCCCGGCCACGAGCCTTGCAGTTAAATTTTCCCTATTGCTTTAGTGGGTAATATGTGCCATAATATTCTCGCCTAGTTATCCAATAGGCCATATTTTTCTGGCAGGTGAGTTTCGTGGCGCATATCTATGACCGTCTTGCAAAAACCAGTTTTCCTCTCTCCGAACTGGCTTGCCGCTGTTGTCGCTGCACTGATGACGCACTGGCTTCTCACACGCGCAGATACGCAAGGCTGTCATAAACTTATTAATTTAGATAAAGGAGAGACGAATAATGTCCAAAATTTACACTTCTCTTGATCAGCTGATTGGCCATACCCCCCTGCTGGAGCTCTCACGCCTAGAGAAAAAGCTGAACCTGAAGGCGAAAATTCTCGCGAAGTTGGAGTACTTCAACCCTGCCGGTTCCGTGAAGGACCGTATTGCCAAGGCCATGATTGACGACGCAGAGGCAGCGGGAAAACTCAAGCCGGATTCCGTCATCATCGAGCCGACCAGCGGCAACACGGGCATCGGCTTGGCCTCTGTCGCGACCTCGCGCGGCTATCGCATTATTATCGTCATGCCCGACACCATGTCGGTGGAACGCCGCCAGCTCATGAAGGCCTATGGAGCGGAGCTCGTCCTCAGCGATGGGGCTAAAGGGATGAAAGGGGCTATCGCCAAGGCAGCGGAGCTGGCTGCCCAGACGCCGAACAGCTTTATCCCGGGCCAGTTCGTCAACCCGGCAAACCCTAAAGCACATCGCGAGTCCACAGGGCCTGAGATCTACGAGGACACTGACGGGAAGGTGGACGTCTTTATCGCAGGTGTCGGCACGGGCGGGACGCTCACCGGCGCGGGGGAATATTTAAAGTCTAAAAACCCGAACCTGAAGGTCGTCGCCGTTGAGCCGGCCTCCTCCCCCGTCCTGTCCAAGGGGACCCCCGGCGCACACAAGATACAGGGGATCGGCGCAGGCTTTGTGCCCGACGTCCTGAACACAAAAATTTATGACGAGATTATCACCGTCCCCAATGAGGAGGCCTTTAACACGGGCAGGCTGCTGGGCCATACCGAGGGTCTTCTGGCGGGGATATCCTCCGGGGCGGCGCTGTGGGCGGCGATTGAGGTTGCCAAGCGTCCGGAGAACGAGGGCAAGAACATCGCCGTTATCCTTCCGGACACGGGGGAGCGGTATCTTTCAACGGCCCTTTTTGACGCCTGACTGACCGCGGCGGATACAAACGGGAAGTACACACAGGCTCCGGTCACAACGGTGGGGGAGGCTATTCGTTTTGCCACCGCGGGGTTAAGCGGGGAGTATCGCTGGAATGCCTATAACGGTTTAAAGGAATGCGTCGAAAGGGCTTTCAGGCGCCTCCTTTCCGCTATGTTCCCGGATCATATCGAATGTGAAGATCCAGGCGGGCGCGAAGCGGCGACGAAGGAGCGGTGTTCCGCGTCCTGCTGCATTGAGCAGGCAGTCCTGGAGCTGAGGCGGGCTCTGGATTATGTCCTGCCTGCCCGCCCCCATCAGGGGATCTCTGAGAAGGCGGAGGACTCGCCGGACACATACATTGCGCGGCTGCTCCTCCGGCTTCCGGCGATACAGGAGACGTTGTGGACGGATATCCTTGCCGCTTATCAGGGAGACCCTGCCGCCAGGGGCGTTGACGAGGTGGTGCTGGCCTATCCGGCGTTTACCGCTATCGGGGCATACCGCATTGCCCACGAGCTGTATCTTATGGACGTCCCCATGATCCCCAGGATCATGACGGAATACGCCCATCAGCTTACGGGCATCGACATTCATCCTGGGGCAAGGATAGGGGAAAGTTTCTTCATCGACCATGGAACGGGGGTCGTGATTGGGGAGACGACGACGATCGGGCACCGCGTGAAGCTGTACCAGAACGTAACGCTCGGCGCGAAGAGTTTTGAGGCTGCGCCGGATGGAAGCCTGGTGAAGGGCATCAAACGCCACCCCGATATTGGCAACGACGTGGTGATCTACGCCGGGGCAACAATCCTGGGTGGGGACACCGTCATCGGGGATCACTGTGTGATTGGCGGCAACGTATGGCTGACGCGCTCGGTCGAGGCGGGAAGCACCGTTCTGAACAGTAGGCCCGAACCTGTGAAGATCAGCTAACCGCGTTCTGAAAGGTAATGAAGGAAGCGATACCCCCAACGCCCGCGGGCTAAAGGCCTACGGGCGTTGGGGGTATTCATGCCCTCCGTCACGGAAAGGCAGGGGCCGCCGCTCTCTCACCCCTCGCCCTCCTGCGTGGAACGCTCCAGCTTCCTGAGGATCAGGGCGGACCAGAGCGTGAAGCAGTCGTGAAAATCCCAAGGGTCCAACCCCCAGATCTCCTTTATCTTCTTCAGCCGGTACTGCAGCGTGTTGCGGTGAATGGAAAGCTCCTGCGCGACCTTGCCCGCTGAAAAGGGATTGCGGCACCAGGCCAGGAAGGTGTCCGAGAGTTCGTCATCGATCTTGTGCACGTTGTGTAGCGTCTGCTCAATGTGCTGACGCTGATGGAAGGGGGAAATGTAAGAGAGCAGCATTTCCGCGCGGAGCGCGTTTGATGGGCAGATCCTCAACCCCAAGCCTCGTCCCACATCCAGGGCCTCGCGGGCCAGACGGGCGGACTGCGCCAGGGATGGGAGGCTGTTGGCCTCACAACCTATCCCCACTCGGACTGACATACCGGGGCCCTTGTGGACATCGGCGGCCTCGAGGTGGTCAGCCAGCTTTTCACAGAAGCTCAAGGCTTCCTCTTCGACGCCTCAGCCATAGGAGTTCGCGTTCAGCGCCAAAAAAAGCACGACCTGCTGGGTGCGCAGGGGGGCGATGAAGTGCCCGGAGCTGGCGAGGAGAGCCATCAGGCGATTGTACATCATTTCTGGGGAGGATGTCCCGGTGGCGGATGTCATGCCCCTGCGAAAACCGACAACCACGGCGATGCGGTAGCGCGTGAGGTCAAACCCAAGATCGCGGCCATACAGGAGGAGGGAGTTCGCGTTTCCATCCTCGGGGCGGCAGAGCAATATATTCTCCGCGAGATCGCGCATGGCGAGCTGACGACTCAGCTTCCTCTCCAGAAAATTTTGCTCCACCAACAAAATCTCCGCCTGTTTTCGGACAAGGCGGCCATATCGCTCCACATCCTGCGGCAGCCCCGCGATTGAAACCGTCCCCACCACCTTGCCCGACAACGTGATTGGCGCCGTATAGCCCGGCCTGACGCCCAGGACGGCGGCCTCATCCTGTGTCGTGAGGCGGGGCTCGTTGCGCTCCATAACCTCAAGGGATGGGGCATGGAGGCGCCCAAGCCGCTCCCTCTCGCTGCAGCCGATGATGATCCCACCTTCGTCCGTTACCAGGACACCGTAGTCCAAAACCTCGCTTGTGGTCTCGGCAATCGTCTGGGCCGTCTTCTGTGATATAACACCTCTCATGATATTCTCACCTTCTTCTTGCTCTTACATTATTATGCAAAAGCACAAAAAATATATCGTGCACAAGAATAAAAAAAATGCGATCACCCCCTCCGTTTTATGGTCCTTTGAATAATGTCAAGTCACGATTTTAATTTTACTATTAATAAACAATCTTACCCTAAGCTGCTTGGGAACTCGTTGGTCCTAACCGCGGAATGGACTGACAAGTCAGTAAGGAGGCAACATGATGAAATTGGAACTGCACAAGGTAAAGGTGCGGGATATCCAATGGGGCGACGTTACGAGCGTGAAGGACGGGGTCCTTTACGTCAACAAGGAAGAGGCCATCAGCCTCATCGCGGAGGAAAGCAGGTTCGCGAAGGTGGACCTGGAGCTGGCGCGCCCCGGTGAGAGCGCGCGTATCATCCCCGTGAAGGATGTGGTCGAGCCCCGTGTGAAGATGGACCGCAAGGGCTATTATCCTGGTTTCAACAACACCGCGATGGCCCGCTGCGGTGAGGGAAGGACTTTCGTCCTGGATGGCGCGGCGGTCGTCACCTGCGGCCCTATCGTCGCGTTCCAGGAGGGCTTTGTGGATATGAGCGGCCCCGGAGCCGTCTACACGCCGTTCTCCGCGACGCAGAATATCGTCCTGGTGGTGGAGCCCATCGAGGACCTGGAGCAGCATCAGTATGAGCAGATCCTCCGCGAGGCTGGGCTGAAGCTGGGGGTTTACCTGGCCGACAAGTGCAAGGACACCCCCGCGGACGAGGTCACCACCTACGAGAAGGGGACCGTCCCCGAGGAGGTGGAGAAGTACCCTGACCTGCCCAAGGTTATCTACGTCTGTATGAACATCACCCAGGGCCTGCTGCACGACACCTACGTTTACGGCTCGGACATCCGGCCGGCCCTCCCCACGTTGCTGCACCCCAACGAGGTTCTGGACGGGGCGATGGTTTCCGGCAACTGCGTGTCCGCCTGCGACAAAAACACGACATGGCATCACGTCCACAATCCCATCGTCGCGGCGCTCTATGCGCGTCATGGGAAGGACCTGAACTTCCTGGGCGTCATCCCCACCCAGGAGAGCACCGTCCTCATGGGCAAGATCCGCGCGTCCCAGATGAACCTCTCCATCGCGCAGGAGCTCGGCGCGGACGGCGTTATCGTCTCCGAGGAGGGCTACGGCAACCCGGACACGGACCTCTGCATGAACGCCCGCAATTTCGAGAAGGCGGGGATCAAGTCCGTGGTCGTGTCCGACGAGGCAGCCGGGACGGACGGGGCAAGCCAGAGCCTGGCCGACGCCACGCCGGAGATGACCGGCTTCGTGTCCTGCGGCAACGTCAACGAAATGCTGGAGGTCCCGCCCATGGAGAAGCTCATCGGCTGGCCGGAGTCCATCGCCCACCTGTCCGGCGGCGCGGCGGAGAGCCTTCGCCCGGACGGCTCCATGTACGTCGAGATGCAGTCCATCATCGCGTCCACGGCGGAGATCGGGTTCAACAAAGTCGGCTGCGAGTGGATCTAGCCCCCGCCGCCCGCTAAGGAGGAAAGTTTTATGAAACGCGTGGTACATTACATCAACCAGTTCTACGCCGGCATCGGCGGCGAGGACAAGGCGGATCAGACGCCGCTGTGCGAGGCCGGCTTCAAGGGCCCCGGCCTGGGCCTGAACAAGGAGCTCGGCGCGGACGTTGAGGTCGTCGGGACGGTGATCTGCGGCGACGGCTATTACGGCGAGCATACGGACGAGGCCAGGGCAGCCTGCCTTAAGATGGTGGCGGACTTCCAACCTGATATCTTCATCGCGGGCCCGGCGTTCAACGCGGGGCGCTATGGCTTTGCCTGCGGTGACATCGCCGCCACGGTCGCCGCGGAGCTCAAGATTCCGACCCTGACGGGGATGTACATTGAGAACCCCGGCGTGGAGCTCTACTCCAAGAAGACCTACATCGTCCCCTGCGCGGACAGCGCCCGCGGCATGCCCAAGAACCTAAAGTCCATGGCCGCTCTGGCCCTCAAGCTGCTCTCGGGCGAGGCCCTTGGCCCGGCGAGGGAGGCCGGCTACATCCATCGCGGAATTCGCAAGAACTTTATCCACGAGCTGAACGGGGCGGAGCGCGCCGTCCAGATGCTTCTGAAGAAGCTGAAGGGCGAGGAGTTCCGGACGGAGTACGAGATGCCGAAGTTCAACAAGATCCCGCCTGCGGCCCCCGTCACGGACCTTAAGCACGCCACCATCGCCCTGGTCAGCTCCGGCGGCATCGTCCCCATGGGCAACCCCGACCATATCCGCGTGTCCTCGGCGGAGAGCTACGGCAAGTATGACATCTCCAGCCTGACAGACATGAAGGGGACCTATGAGTCCGTCCACGGAGGGTATGACAGGACCTACGCCAACGCGGACCCGGACGTCGTCGTCCCGTTGGACATCATGTGCGAGCTGGAGAAAGAGGGCGTCTTCGGCAAGATATATCCCTATTTCTACACCACGACGGGAACAGGGACCGCTGTGGCATTTGCGGAGAAGTTCGGCAAGGAGATAGGAGCCGACCTCCGGAACGCCGGGGTAGACGCGGCTATTCTCACCTCGACCTGAGGCACCTGCACTCGATGCGGTGCATCGATGACACGCGAGATTGAGAACGCGGCGGGCATCCCCGTCGTGCAGATTGCCACCATTGTGCCCATCATGCTGACGGTCGGCGCGAACCGTATCGTCCCCGGTGTGGCCATTCCCCATCCCACGGGAGCCCCTCAGCTGGGCGAGGACGGCGACAAGGCCAAGAGGCGCGAGCTGGTGCTGCGTGCCTTCAAAGCAATGGAAACCTCCATCGACGACCAGATGGTCTTTGAGGATTAAAGGGCAACACCCCTCATGGGCCCCTCTCGGGTTATGAATGAAGACGAGATTTTTGAGGTCGTGACAAATAACCCCAGGCTGACCGCGGAATTCGCGGCCAGCCATGGGGTTGTCCTTGTCCACCACGTGGAGGGCACGCCCCTTGACGTGATGAACAAGACGGAGGAATTGCTTCAATCAGGCCGTTGTCTGGTTTCGGTTCCCTTGCCGCCCAATATTCCACTGATGCGGGCGCCTTACCGCTCCCTGCTCCTGATGAGGGGGGAGCGCCAATATGACGCTCAGGGGCTTATCGCCATCGCCAAGGCAAGGGAGACCCTGACGATCCAAAGAGCCATCGACGAGGACGCGGGGCCTGGGCGAAGCGAGGATTTCGCCTTCATTGATGAGGACCTTTTGCTGCGGGCGATGAGGGATCATCACCTTGGGCAGTCCTTGGACTGAACGGGGAATCTTAGAAAGGTGGTATTTGCATGTCGTCGGAACATCATCAGCGGGAAACCTGGGGAAGCCGTATTGGGTTTATTCTCTCTGCGGCGGGCTTTTCCATCGGATTGGGGAACATCTGGCGCTTCCCCTACCTGACCGGGACCTATGGGGGAGGGGCCTTCCTCCTGGTCTACGTGTTGATCTGTATCCTCATCGGTTTTCCTCTCTTCACCGCGGAGGTGGGGCTGGGGCGTAAAATTAAGCGCACCCCCATCGTGGGTATTAAGGAACACACGGGCGGCAAGACGACGCCCGCGAACTTGATCGGTTGGATTGGCTGCCTTGCGTGCATCATCCTGATGTCCTATTACATGGTGATCATCGGGTGGATGTTCGCCTATGCTGTCGAGGCGGTGACCGGCGCCTTCAACGGGGTCGGGCCGGCCGATACCAAGGCCATGTTCCAGGCGATGATGTCCAACCCCATCAAGATGGCGGGCTACACGCTGCTCGTCATCGTGCTGCTGGGCGTCACCGTCACCCAGGGGGTCAAGGACGGCGTGGAGCGCACCTGCAAATTCCTGCTCCCCATTTTGGGCATCATGCTGGTCATCCTGGCCCTGAGGTCCATCTTCATGCAGCCGGCGGTGCCGGGCGGCAAGACGGCCATGGAGGGATTGAAGTGGTACCTGACCCCGGACTTCAGCAAGCTCTCGTGGGAGGCCGTGCTGGCAGCGCTGGGCCAGTCCTTCTTCTCCATCGGAATTGGAATCGCCACCGCGATCGTCTACGGCTCCTACCTGCATGGGGACAGTGACGTCCCGATGGACAGCGTCTGGGTCATCTGCATGGACACGGGCTTCGCCATCATCGCGGGCATCGTGGTCTTCCCCGCGCTCTTCTGCTACGGCATGGACCCGACCAGCGGCTTCGGCCTGGTCTTCGAGGCGCTGCCCATCATCTTTGGACAGATGGCGGGCGGGCAGCTGTGGGGCGCCATGTTCTTCATCCTCGCGGCCGTGGCCGGCTTCACCTCCGGCATCGGCTATCTTGAGGCCCCTGCCGCCAGCTTTGCCGAGTACTTCAAGGTCAGCCGCAAGACCTCGACGTGGGTCAACCTGGGCATCATGTTCCTGCTGGGCATCCCGGCCATTCTCTCCCTCAACCCCGACCCGGCCAACACCTGGGCCAGCATCAAGATCATGGGACGGGACATCTTCAACTTCGCGGACCATCTGTCGGGCGACATCATGATGCCGATCGACGCCATCCTCGTGGCCCTCTACCTGGCCTTCGACTGGAAGTATGAGAACTACCGCGAGGACTGCAACCTCGGAGCCGAGGGCTTTGTCCGCGTTCCCAGCTGGCTGAGCGTATTCGTCTCCTACGTCATCCCCGTGGCGCTGATTGTCATTCTCTACCGCGGGCTGTAAACTTTATGCGCTGAAGGGCCGGGGATTGTCCTGGCCCCTTCTCGCTTCTTGGAAAGGAGGTGTGTGCACATGGGCAAGCTGGAAGGCAAGAAACTGCTCTTGCTGGGTGAGCGCGACGGCGTTCCCGGGCCGGCGATGGAAGCGTGTCTGAAGGACAGCGGCGCTGAGATCATCTTCTCGGCAACCGAGTGCTTTGTCTGAACCGCCGCAGGTGCGATGGACCTGCAGAACCAGCAGCGCGTTAAGGATGCTGGTGAGAAGTATGGCACCGACTGCATAGTGATTCTTGGTTCCTCCGACGCCGAGGGCGCGGAGATTTACGCCGAGACCGTCACAGCAGGAGATCCGACTTACGCAGGACCGCTCGCCGGAGTCTCGTTGGGACTCCCTGTATATCACGTTTTTGACCCCGTCATCCGTGCTGAATGTGATCCCGCAGCATGGGAGGAGCAGATCAGCATGATGGAGATGGTGCTCGATCCTGAGGGATTGGCGGCAGCCGTCAAGGGGATGCGCGATCAGTACAGCCAGAACGTCATCGACTGAGCATGAAATGAGCCCAGGATTCATCCTGGGCTTTATCAAATTTTGAGACCCCAGACAGGGCCATGAAGGAGACGACGCACACAATGGAAGGAAAAGAGGGCGTTTTTGCCGCGCTGAAGGATATGGGCCTGCCTTACGAGGTGGACGAACATCCTCCTGTCTATACCATTGACGAAATGGAGGCTTTAGGGCTTGGCAAAAAGGGCGTGATCGTGAAAAATCTTTTCTTGCGGGACTCAAAGGGAAAACGCCACTTCCTCGTCCTCCTGCCCGGCGACAAGCACGCGGACCTTAAATCCATCGGGGAACAGCTCAGCTGCCCGCGCCTCAGCTTCGCGTCCGAGGAGCGTCTGAGCCGCTTCCTTGGCCTGACCAAGGGAGCCGTCACCCCGCTGGGCGTGATGAACGACACGGACCACGCAGTGGAGGTGATCGTGGAGCGCTCCCTCACCACGGAGCCCAAGTTGGGCGTCCACCCCAATGACAACACGGCCACGGTCTGGCTCTCATGGAACAGCCTGAAGAAATTTATCGACCACTTCGGCAACACCCTGCGCAGCATCAAATTGTAGGGCGAGGATTTCCACGCCCTACAGATGTGAAGACCGGGCGGGCACGGAGCGGCTGACATGGGCGGACCTGGACGGGGAGAAATTCATGCTCATCAGGCGGGGAGACTCTCCCGTACTCAGGCGATACACGATGCCTTGCGGCATGATTTACGCAAAGGCGTCAATGGAGGCGGTAAAAGTTTTTATGTCCAGGATCCGTCAGAGAAGCCGCTTGCGTTAACCGGCCTATCTTATGCTAACATCCCTTGACTCTCGCCGCTATCACGTTATATGATGTACTTTTTTGAGAAGCGTCAGGAACAGGCCGCCGCGCACCCAGAGCTCCAGGCACATGCCCAGCCAGACGCCCTGCAGCCCCCAGATTTTTGCAAGCCATGCCATGAGGGGCAGCCTTACCGCCCACATGCTGAAAAGGGTCACCAGACTGGGCATAAGGGTCTGTCCCCTCCCTCGGAAAACGCCCCCGGAGACGATGGCGGCGGCGTACATGGGTTCGGCGAAAGCCTCAAGGCGCAGCGCCGCCGTGCCAAGCTCCCGAATGGCGGCGTCCGGGGTCATAAAGCCGATGATCACCGGGGCAAGGGCGTACAGCAACACCCCGCCCACGGCCATGACGAATATCCCCAAGCCGGTGATAAGCCAGGACAGCCGCTGCGTCAAAATCTCCCGGTGAGCGCCGCTGCTCTGTCCGATGAGGGTTGTCGCCGCGATGGCGATCCCATACCCCGGCATGTAGCAGAAGCCCTCCGCCGTTACGGCGAAGGAGTTTGCCGCTATTGCCACGCTCCCCAGCGGAGCGATGATGACCGTGGAGAGGACGTAAGCCCCGCCCATCACGAGCCCCTCAAAGGCGATAGGCAGGCCAATTCTCAGCGCCGCCAGCAGCTCCGGCCCGAACAGGTTTGCCGGTTCCCTGCGGCGCAGCCCCAGCGCCGGGGAACGAAACAGCAGAAAGAAGAGCATCAGCCCTGCGCTGATGGCCGTGGCGAGCAGGGTCCCCAAGGCCGCCCCCGCTATCCTCATGCCCGCCCCGGGCAGCCAGATTTGCACGCCCATGAAGACAGCGGTACGGGACGGAAAGATGAGGAGCGCATTGAAGATGACGTTCAGGACGCACATCAGGATGTTGATTGAGCTGGGCAGGCGCATATTTCCGCCGCATTGGATCATGCCGCCCGCGGTCGTGTTCATCTGAACGGCGGGAAGCGTCAGGGCAAAGATAAAAAAATAGCGCGAGGCGCCTGGCAGGACCGCCTCCTCGCCGCCCAGCCAGACGGGAAGGAAAGGACTGGCCAACGCGCAGAGCGCCGCTAGCAGCAGGCTGAAGGCCAGCACTGACAACAAGCCATGACGCACCACGCTTCGGGCGCCTGGCTCATTTCCTCCGCCAATCTGGTGCGCGATTTGCACAGTAAAGCCCGCGGCGGCGGCCGAGCAGAGCCCGTAAATCAGCCACGTGCTGGTCGTCACCAGCCCAACGGCGGCGGCGTCCTCCGCGCCGAGACGCCCCACCATCGAGGCATCAATATAGCCCATAAGGATGGCGGAAAGCTGAGCCAGCATCGCGGGAAGGCTCAGGCGCACCGTCAGCAAAATTTGCTCGCGGGGGGAAAGGGGGCTGCCATCCCTCAACCGTGCCAACAGCGCGTCTGATTTGCTTTGACTGCCCCCCGCCATTTTCATCACTCGCCGCTGCCTGTCCCGGAGATGTCCGAGCCAAAATATTTTTCAGAGAGAGCCCTGAGCTCGCCAGAGGCCCTGAGCTCCTCGATGGCCGCGTCAATGGCCCTTTTCAACGTCTCCGAGTCCGCTCCCTTCCTCATGGGGATGCAGACCTGCGAGGCGTCCCTCGTCAGCGCGACCTCCTTCAGAGGCGCGTCGGGATGCACCCTCATGTAGTCGTAGAAGGAGACATTGGCGTTGAGCGTTGCGTCCACGCGGCCGGACAAAACCATCAGCATCGTCTCGTCCAGCGTGTCCACGCCGCGGGCCTCCGCGCCGCAGCTCTCCGCCAGGGTCATATACGTGCTGGCGACGCTGTTGGCCGTCGTCCTGCCCCTCAGGTCCTCGAAAGATTTGATGGCGTCGTTATCCGCCCTCACGATTAACGCCGTGTGGATATAACCGTAGGGAACGGAAAAGTCATACTTTTCCGCACGCTCCTCCGTGAACTCGACGCCGTTGACAACGATGTCGTAGCGCCCGGCGTCCAGGCCGGCGAAAAGGCCGTCCCACTCACCCTCAACAAACGCGGCCGTAACGCCCAGCTTCTCCGCGATCCTCCGCGCCACCTCCACGTCGTAGCCAACGAGTTTTTCATCCTTCCCGTCATGATAGGTCCACGGGGCCCAGGTCCCCTCCATCGCCACGACAATCTCGCCCTTCTCCTTAATTTCGGTTAAAAGGTCGGCTGCGAACGACACCGGCACAAACGCCAAAATCAGGGACAACGCCATCAAAAACTTAATGCCGCCCTTCATCGTGAACACTCCTCTATCATTTGGTCAAATTCAGGAACTCCCTTGTCCGTTCCCGCGAGGGATGAGAAAACACGTCCTCCGCCGGGCCCGCTTCAACAACAGCGCCGTCCTCCATAAAGACGGCCTGAGAGGCAACGGTCCGCGCGAAGGCCAGCTCGTGCGTGACGATGAGCATGGTGTGCCCCTCCTCCGCGAGCTTGCGCATGACGGACAGGACCTCGCCGGTCAACTCCGGGTCCAGCGCCGAGGTTGGCTCGTCAAAGTAAATGATCTCAGGCTTGGACGCCAACGCCCGCGCAATGGCAACGCGCTGCTGCTGTCCGCCGGAGAGCTGGCTCGGCCAGGCGTCGTACTTATTGGACAATCCCACCTTGTCCAGCATCCGCCTGCCCATCTCCTCGGCCTCCTCCTTCGGGATTCCCCGCGCGGCAATCAGCCCCTCCGTCACGTTGCCGAGGGCCGTCCGGTTCCGGAAGAGATTATAATCCTGAAAGACAAAGCCCGTCCGAAGCCGTATCGCCGCGATATCCCTTTTTGAGATCCGCGTGAGGTCAAAGCTCTGGCCTCCAAAGGTCAGCCTTCCTGACGACGCCCTTTCCAAAAAATTGACACAGCGAAGCAGCGTGGTCTTGCCCGCCCCGCTGGGGCCGATGATGGCTGCGACCTCGCCGCGCCGGACGCTCAGGCTGACGCCCCGAAGGACCTCGCGGGGAAAGGGGCCCTGCCCCTCGCGCCCGTCGAAGGACTTTCGGACATCCTGAACCTCCAGCATGATCTCTCCCTCAACGAAATCCATGGACAGCAAGCCTCCTCTCGCCCCATCGCTGGAGCCATGTGAGCACGGTGGAGAAGAGCAGATAGATCAGCCCCACCTCGCAATAGAGCGCCAGCGGCTCGTAGGTCCGGGCCACAATCCGCTGCGTGGTCATAAACATCTCCGTCACGGTGATGTTCGCCGCGAGGGACGTGTCCTTCACCATCGCGATCAGGGAGTTGGACAACGGAGGGAAGGCCATGCGAAACGCCTGGGGCAGGACAATGCGCCGCATGATCTGAAGCCAGGACATTCCCACGCAATACCCCGCCTCCACCTGGCCCCTTGGGACGGACTCCAGCGCCGCCCGCATCGTCTCGGCGGCGTAGGCCCCCTCGTTGACGGCAAAGACAAGGACCGCCGACGGAAAGGGGTCAAGCACAATGCCGATTCCCGGCAACCCAAAGAAGATGACGTAGAGCTGAACCAGCAGCGGCGTCCCTCGAACGGCCCAGATATAGAACCGCGCGAGCTGTTTCAGCCCCCTCACGCCGGCGACCTGCACCAGCGCCACAATGACGGCGATGACCAGGGCCAGGGCAAAGGACAGCGCCGTCAGCGGGATCGTTACCTTAATCCCAGGCAGCAGGATCTTCCAGAACGAGTCCGCAAGGATATGAAAAAGCCGGTCGGTTATCATCAGGAATTTTGAACCTCCACCGTAACCCCTCTTTTTAACTCTTTTTAACGCTGACTGAAACTAACCGCAGCGTCTCCCCTGCCTGCCGCGCTCTCGAGGGTGGAAGCGTCCTCGATATGCCCAATCCGGGTGTAGCGGTAGGATGTTGAGAAGCTCCTGTAGAAGAGCACCACGCAGTTATCCCCATACAGCATAATGTCACCCGCGCGTATCTGCCCAACCCTCTCCGGCGCTGATGGAAGAGAACGATCAAGATAATGATATTTCTCATTTCCATTCAGCTCGCTCATGTCAAGCGTCAGGGGCAAACGGCCGGAAAAAGCCTTTGCAGTGCCGTTGTCCGCAAGGATAGCTGTGAAGGTACGCCCGCCTATCCTGACCTCCATAGCGCGTTCCGCGGCCTGGGCGCCGGCCGAGAGAAGGATGAGCAGGAGGAATGTCAATGTCAGCTTCAACATGTTCCATCCTTTCTTGTAACAAAACGGGGAGCTGGCCCGCAACTCCCCGTTATCATTTTACCGCAGATAATTTTTGAGGAACTCCTCAATCCTGTCAAACGGTATTTTGTCGAGCTGGTCGTACAAATCTGTGTGGGACGCGCCGGGGATGATGAGCAGTTCTTTGTTGTCCCCCTTCAGAAGTTTGAAGGCGTCCTCGCTGAAGTAACGGGAGTGGGCCTTCTCACCATGGACGACCAGCACGGGGCTGCGGATCTCCCCGGCGTAGGCCAGCAGCTTCGCGTTGGCGAAGGAAAGCGCCGACGTCTTGTTCCAGCCCGCGTTGGAGTTCACGGACCGGGCATGATAGCCGCGCGGCGTCTTGTAGTAGGCGTGGTAGTCCTTCACGAACTGAGGCGCGTCCTCCGGCAGGGGGTCCACAACGCCACCGGCAAGCTCATAGCTGCCCGCCCTGTAATCGGCGGTCCGCTGGGCGTTCAGGGCCTTCTTCATCTCGAAGCGGGCGTCCGCGTTGTCCGCCTCGTCAAAGTACCCGTTGGCGATGACTCGCGTCATGTCGTACATGGTTGAGGCCACCGTCGCCCTGACCCGGGTATCCATGGCCGCGGCGTTGAGGGCCAGCCCGCCCCAGCCGCAGATGCCGATGATGCCGATGCGCTCCGGGTTCACGAAATCCTGGACGGAAAGGAAGTCCACCGCGGCGGAGAAATCCTCGGTGTTGATGTCGGGAGCAGCCACGTAGCGGACGTTGGCCGGTCCGCTCTCGCCCGTGAAGGACGGGTCAAAGGCCAGCGCTACGAAGCCCGCCTTCGCCATCTCCTGCGCGTAGAGGCCGGAGGACTGCTCCTTGACGGCGCCAAAGGGCCCGCAGAGGGCGAGGGCCGCATAGGTTTTCTCCGGGCTGAAGTCCCTGGGCAGATAGAGGTGCCCCACCAGGTCAATGCCGAAGCGGTTGTGGAAGCACACCCTCTTGACCTGAATTGACGGGTCGGTCTTGAACACGCGGCTGTCGTCCGTCAGCCCCTGAGCGAAGGCCGCCGCGGACAGGGACAGGGCCAGCAGCGCAGCGAAAAACACATAAAGCAACCTGTTCATAAAACCACTCCTTGAAATAAGATACAACGCAGAGCCTCGCGTCCGCGTTTACCTCAAACGCCTTTGGATGTAGAATACATCTTAAAGCGGACTTCAAGTCAAGCCTTTTCGCCTTTTTGAGCCTTTTTGATTTGAGGAGGGATAGCCGTGCTGTACACGGTGGGGGAGATGGCGAAGATCATGGGCCTCACGGCCTCGACGCTCCGATACTACGACAAGGAGGGGCTTTTGCCCTTTCTGAAACGCTCCCGCGGGCGTATCCGCATGTTCGACGAGTCCGATTACGAGGCGTTGCAGGTCATTGCGTGTTTAAAAGAAGCGGGACTGTCGATCAAGGACATCAAGGTCTTCATGGCTATGGCAAAGGAGGGGGACGCCACCCTGGCCCAGCGCCTGGAGCTGTTTCAAAAGAGGCGCAAGGTTCTGGAGGAGAGGATAAGGGGCATCCGGCAGGCGCTCGACCTGATCTGCTACAAGTGCTGGTACTACGAGACGGCGCAGGCCGCCGGGACGGAGGAGGCCGTGAAATCCCTGCCTTTTGAGAAGGTTCCGAAGAAATACAGGACGGCGAAGAAAAGGCTGTGCACCGTGTCTCAAAGTTCAGCGGGGACACATGAGGGGGCGTCTCCTGACCGGCCTTGATCGTTCGGAAGGCCCCGCAGCAAAATTGAAAAACGCCGGAGGATATATTATAATCAAGATATCGTAACCTGAGTTCCAAATTTATTTTAGGGCGCAAGCCCGAGATGGAGGGAAGTTGCATCATGAAGAAGTTGCTTGCTCTTGCGTTGGGACTGGTCCTTGTCCTGAACGTGGCGGCCTGGGCCGAAGTCGTCATCGCGTTCTCGCAGATCGG
This sequence comes from Fretibacterium sp., assembly GCA_017476945.1. Taxonomy (GTDB): domain Bacteria; phylum Synergistota; class Synergistia; order Synergistales; family Aminobacteriaceae; genus JAFUYV01. The sequence goes on along the minus strand of JAFUYV010000181.1, from coordinate 10,372 downwards.
ACAGGAGTCCGACTGGCGCACCGCGAACACGGACGACCTGAAGTCCGCCATCGAGAACCATCCGGGGTGGAAGCTGGTCTACGATGACGCTCAGCAGAAGCAGGAGAACCAGATCAAGGCCCTGCGGAACTTCATCACCCAGGACGTGAACTACATCCTTTTCACGGGTGTCGTCTCCACAGGGTGGGATGAGGTTCTGAAGGAGGTCAACGAGGCGGAGATCCCGCTGCTGCTCATCGACCGTATGCCCGACTGCGCCGATAAGATCGAGTACGTGGCCGCGTTCGGCGGGGATTTCGTGGAGGAGGGCCGCCGTCAGGTTGCGTGGGCAGGGGAGTACCTCAAGAGCATCGGCATGGGCGACAAAGACGTGAACGTCGTCATCATGGAGGGCACCACCGGCGCCTCCGCCCAGACGGGCCGCACCGAGGGCAACCTGAAGGCACTGAAGGACTATCCGCACCTGAAGCTCGTGGGCCAGCAGTCCGGCAACTTCACCCGCGCTGAGGGCCAGGCGGTCATGGAGAGCTGGCTGAAGTCCCTGGACAAGATTGACGTCCTCATCGCGCAGAACGACGACATGGCGCTGGGCGCCATCGACGCCATCAAGGCCGCCGGCAAGGTGCCCGGCAAGGACATCATCATCGTGGGCTGCGACTCCGTGAAGGCCGCCTTTGACGCCATCGTCGCCGGCGAGATGAACTGCACGGTGGAGTGCACGCCGCTGTACTCCCGCTTCGTCGTCCCGACCATCGAGGCCCTTGAGAAGGGCGAGAAGTTCAGCAAGACCGTCGTCCACCCCGAGGAGGGCGTGTTCGACACCAACGGCGGCATCGACCTTGGCACTGTGAAGTCCACCAAGGCCGCGGACGTCATCAGCACTCGCCAGTACTAATCGAAGCACGGCTTTATCCGATGTAACTGAACGCGGGGCGGAGGGGCTTTCACGGCTTCCCCGCCCCTGTTTATTGCATTATAATGTGAATTAAGAAAGGAGGCGGCAGTGATGCCATCAATTTCCATGTTCTTTGGCATTATCATTTATATGTATTTTGACGCACATAAGCCGCCGCATTTTCATGCACAGTATCAGGGTTATAAAGCCACGTTCGATTTTGATGGTGAATTGCTGGAAGGTTCTATGCCCAATACTCAGCGGAAATTGATTTCCGCATGGGCTGTCATTCATCGCAGGGAACTTGTGGCGAACTGGACGCTTGCAGAGGACAAACAGCCGCTTTACAGCATTGAACCTCTACGGTAAGGAGGCGTTTTTTATGCGCATGGTCTATGATGACAACTTACAGGATTATATTTGTTATGCTGACAAACCTCTTCTTTGCGTCAGGGAAGTCATGCCACAAGCTGATTATACATTGCTTCTTACATTTTCTAACGAAGAGAGGCGTATATACGATGCGCGGCCCCTTTTGGACTATGAACTTTTTTCACCCCTGAAAGCATTGCCCTTCTTTATGCAGGCTCATTGCGACGGATGTACGGTGATCTGGAATGATAATCTGGACATTGCGCCGGAGACATTGTACGAGAAAAGCGTTCCCGTTGAGGAAGCGTTTGGCGAGTTGAAAAAATAGGCTTAGGCTTCGATTTTGAGGAGACACGTCAAATAATTTTATAATTTATTCAGTAAAGGAGGAACCCTTTTGTCAGAGCTTCTTGAGATGAGGGGAATCACGATGCAGTTCCCCGGCGTGAAAGCGCTCGACGGCGTGGACTTCACGCTGCGGGCGGGGGAGATCCACTCGCTGCTGGGCGAGAACGGCGCGGGCAAGTCCACGCTCATCAAATGTCTGACCGGCGTGAACCGCATGGACGCGGGCACGATTCGGCTGGACGGGGAGGAGATTCGCCCGGCAAGCCCGCAGCAGGCCATAGCGCTGGGCATATCGACCGTCTTCCAGGAGGTCAACCTCTGCCCAAACCTGACCGTGGCGGAGAACATCTTTGTCGGCCGCCAGCCCATGAAGCACGGGCAGATTGACTGGAAGACCATCAATCGTCGTGCGGCCGAGCTGATGGCCCGCTTCCACCTGGACATCGACGTCACCCGCCCGTTGTCGTATTACTCCACGGCCATCCAGCAGATGACGTCCATCGCGCGGGCCGTGGACATCCAGGCGAAGGTCCTGATCCTGGACGAGCCCACGTCCTCGCTGGACGAAAACGAGGTTCAGCTCCTCTTCAACGTCATGCGCGAGCTGCGGGAGCAGGGCCTGGGCATCATCTTCATCACGCACTTCCTCGACCAGATCTACGCCGTCTCCGACCGCATGACCATCCTGCGCAACGGTCATCTCGTGGGAACCTGGGGCGTCTCAGAGCTGAGCAAGGTGGAGCTCGTCACGAAGATGGTGGGCAAGGACATGGACGTCATCTTCAACCTGAAGCGGGCCGACGTGCCGGGGGACGCGCCCTATATGCTGAAGGCCGAGCACATCGGGGACACGGAGCACATCCGCGACATCTCCGTCAGCCTGAAGAAGGGAGAGCTGGTGGGCTTTGCGGGGCTGTTGGGCAGCGGCCGGACGGAGACGGCGGAGATGCTCTTCGGGGCGAGCCGCGCCACGAAGGGCAGCATCACCCTTGACGGCGAGGACGTCACCCTGCGCCAGCCCTTCGACGCCATCAGGGCGCAGATCGCCTTCTGCCCGGAGGACCGCAAGCGCGACGGCATCATCGGCGACCTCTCCATCCGTGAGAACATCATGCTGGCCGTGCAGTCCCGCCAGGGCTTCATGCACCCCATGAGCCGCCAGGAGCAGACGGAGCTGGCGAACCAGTACATCAGGGTGCTGGGCATCGCCACGCCGGACTGCGAGAAGAAGGCGGGGGAGCTCTCCGGCGGCAACCAGCAGAAGGTCATCCTGGCCCGCTGGATGGCGACGCAGCCCAAGGTGTTGATCCTCGACGAGCCGACGCGCGGCATCGACATCGGCGCCAAGGCCGAGATCCAGCGTCTGATGCTGGAGATGTGCGGCGGAGGCGTGTCCGTCATCTTCATCAGCTCCGAATTGGACGAGATCATCCGCTGCTCCAACCGCGTCGTCGTCATGCGCGACCGCGAGAAGGTGGCGGAGGTTGACGGCGAGGGCTGCACGCAGCAGGACATTTTAAAGATCATCGCGGAGGGTGCAGCATGAAAAAAACATTTGACCTTTCCAGCCTTATGCAGTCCAAGGTAACGTGGGCTGTCATCGCGGAGCTTTTAATTTTGCTGGTGTGTTTCGCCATCCGTCCGGACTTCTTCAGCATCAGCTATCAGCCGTCAACCGGCATGTTGTACGGCAGCCTCATCGACATCGTGAACCGCTCGGCGGAGATCACCATCATCGCGATGGGCATGACGCTTGTGATCGCCCTGGGGGGGACGGACCTGTCCGTCGGCGCGCTGGTGGCCGTGGCGGGGGCCATCGCGCTGAAGTTCCTGCGCTGGGACGTGCTGCAATACCACCCGCCGGGGGACTACACGGTCTGCTCCTACGCCCTCGTGCTGGGTGTGCCGCTGGTGGTGTGCGCCCTGATGGGGCTATTCAACGGCTTTCTCGTGGCGAAGGGCGGCATCCAGCCCATCATCGCCACGCTGATTCTGATGGTGTGCGGCCGCGGCGTGGCGCAGATACTGACGGACGGCAAGCAGTTCACAACGGGCTACACGCCCTTCCGCGTCATCGGGCAGGGGAGCTTCCTGTACCTCCCCATGCCGATCATCATCACCCTTGTGGTCGTGCTCGCCGTGGCGCTCTTCACGCGCAGGACGGCCTTCGGGGCCTTTGTGGAGTCCGTGGGGGTGAACCCCAGCGCCAGCCGCCTCTCCGGCATCAAGGCGGGCACGGTCATCCTGATCGTGTTCGCGCTGACGGGGCTGCTCTCCGGCATCGCCGGGCTGATCTACTCCAGCCGCATCATGTCCAACGACTCCAACAACGCCGGCCTGAACTTTGAGATGGACGCGATTTTGGCCGTGGTCATCGGGGGGACGAACATGGCGGGCGGGCGGTTCAGCCTCGCGGGGACGGTCGTCGGCTCGCTCATCATCCGCACCATCGTCACGTTCGTCTACTACTTTGGCATCGTTGCGGAGGCGACGATGGCGTTCAAGGCTCTGATCATCGCGGTCGTCATCGTCTTACAGTCCGAGCCCGTCCGGGAATACTTCGCAAAGCGCGCGCGGGCAAGGGCGCGCCTGAATGGAGGTGCCGCGGCATGACAAGCACGAAAAACAGGCAGACGCTCTGGAGCCGCCTGACCAACCCGAAGTACATCATGGTCTACGCCACCATCGGCATCTTCCTGGTCATCTATGCCTTTGGCGCCGTGGCCTACGGCGACAAGGGCTTCACAACCCTGCGAACCTTCGTCAATCTCTTCATTGACAACGCCTACTACGGCATCTCCGCCGTCGGGATGACGATGGTGCTCATCACCGGCGGCATCGACCTGTCCGTCGGCGCCGTGGCCTCCCTGACGGGGATGTTCCTCGCCTACGGGACCTCGGTGCTGGGGCTGCACCCGCTGACGTGCATCGCCGCGGCGCTGGTGATGGGGGTGGGGCTTGGGCTGCTGATGGGGTGGGTCATTCACTACCTGAACGTCCCGGCCTTCATCACCACGCTGACGGGGATGTTCCTCGCCCGCGGGGTGTGCTCGCTCATCAGCCGCGAATCCATCGACATTCACCATCCCATGATCGACGCGCTGGCCGGCTGGAAGATCTACCTGATGCGCCTCGTCGACGGCCAGTGGGTGAAGGTGAAGCCCATCGCCTTCATCAACTTTAACGTCATCCTGTTCCTTGTGATGATCGCGCTGGGGACGTTCATCCTTCAAAGGACGCGCTTCGGCCGCAACATCTACGCCATCGGCGGCAACGAGCAGTCCGCGAAGCTCATGGGCCTGCCGGTGGGGTACACAAAGGTGATGGTCTACGGCTTCAACGGCCTTTGCTCCGTGCTGGCGGGCCTCTCCTACGCGCTGTACGTCAAGAGCGGCTGGAACCTGTCGCTTCAGGGGGGCGAGCTGGAGGTCATCACCTGCGCGGTCATCGGCGGCACGCTCCTGACCGGCGGCGTGGGCTACATGGTGGGCACGCTGTTCGGCGTGCTTCTGAAGTCCATCATCCCCGCGCTGATCACCTTCAACGGCAACCTGCTCTCGTGGTGGGGCAAGCTCGCCACGGGGGGCCTGCTGCTGCTCTTCATCTGCATCCAGCGTTTTGTCGTGACCTCGGCGCGCGGCAGAAAGTAGCGCCCCTGCCGGCGCGTCAGAAAACGCAAAGCCTCTCCTTTCAGGGAGAGGCTTTTTTGCTGGCCTTATCTTCGTCCTGGCATCATAAATAACAACCGTTGACCCCAAGACAGACAACTTTTAAAACTTTGGAAGGGGATTTGTACAAAAAGGGAGGGAGGTGCTATAATGAGCTTGACGATATCAAATAGCACGTGGCCCGTGGGTAACCCCAAGGACCCCTCTCTCCCTTGTTGCATTATAGCATACGCGGGGGGCCGATGTCCACGTGCTCTGTTGTTGCTGTTGCCGTTTTCCGTATTTCATGCGGGGGCGGCGCGGCAAGGGGAGAGGTGCGCCGCGGAGGGGCCAAGGACCCTTGTGAGCGGGCGGGGCCTCCTGCGCCCGCTTTTTTCTGCTTCTTTCTCCAGCGGCGCGCCTTTCGTTCTCTTGAACGAGGGGAGCAGGTTTTATGCGCTGGAACGCATTGTCCTTTGACGTCATGATCCTCAAGCCGCCCTGAGTTTTGTGCGGGGAATTTCGCTTTAAGGACATCGCACAAAATTTTATGGGAGGTTATTGAACATGCGCAAAAAAATTTTGGCCACATTGCTGCTGTCGCTGTGCCTCTGCGGGACGGCGGGGGCGGCGACCTTCACAGCTTTAAAAAGCAAGTTAGAGGCTGGCGGCAACATCACGTTGACGGAGAACTACACCTACGACTCGGCAAGCGACAGCGGAGCAACATCAATTGAGATTACCAAGGAAACGCACATCACGGGCAGCGTGACCATTGACGGCGGCGGGGCGGCAGGCCCCATCCTCAAGTTCACCACGGGCTCGGCGGGCTCCAGCGTCGAGGGAATCACGTTCACGAACGCAAAATCAGCGCCAAGCAGCACAGCCAATGGAGGCGGTGCAGCAATTTATATTGACAAAGTTAAGGTGACGGTAAGCAACTGCACCTTTACGGGTAATGCCGTTGAGAGCACCAGTTCAAAGTATGCTGGCGGAGCGGGAATCTACAACAACGCCTCAGACGGCACGGAAATCGATAACTGTGTCTTCAAAAAGAACACCGTGAAGGAAAAAACGAAGGGGGGATATAACGGCGGCGCGGCGATATTTAATTATAACGTCAACAACCTCATTGTAAAAGGCTGCACCTTTGAGGAGAACTCCTCGGACATTGCCGATGGCGATGGAGGCGGCGCAATGGTCAACGGCGCCTATGGGGGATCTACGTCCAACGGCATAAAAGTTACAGATTGCGTGTTCAAGAAGAACTCTATTGGCGGCCACGTCAGCTCTAATGGTGGTGCGATTATCAACGTCGCCGCTAATGACAATTCTAGTCTTGAGGTTATGTTGAAGGGTTGCACCTTTGAGGAAAACCTGGCACCTCGTTACGGTGGAGCGGTTTTCAACAACCCAGAATCATCAACATCAGGTAATATGGTCACCATTGATGTGGAGGACTGCCAATTTTTGAACAACATCCTTTCCAGGGACGATGGCAATGGTTCCTTTGGCGGTGGCATGGCAAACTTTGCCGGCAGGAGCGGCAAGCTCAAGGTAACAGTCAAGGACAGCCTCTTCAAGGGAAACAAGATAGTCAACAATGGGATGTATAACCCTGATATATATTGGGGATGTGCCGGAGGTGGGCTGGGCAGCTGTACTAATAACAGTGGACAGGATGCCAGCTTCCTCACCAAAACTCTTGTAAGTACAGACATTATCGGCTGTCGCTTCGAGGAGAACGAAGCCAATTACGGCGGAGGGTTGTACAATAATGGCAGTGTGGGCACAGCCACGATGACGGTGACTGACTGCACCTTTGTGGGGAACATAGCTAAGAGCAGCGCCTTTTATTCCGCAACCTCCACTCCTCAAGGCTTCCCTAGGGGTGGCGGAATATTCAATCGTGGCGAGAGCAGTCCAACCGTGCAAGGGGGCATTGCAGATCTGACGGTGACAAACTGCACCTTCACGGCGAACGAGGCCGACTATGGCGGCGCAATGGGCAACCGTCAGAATGTGGGAGGTACCGCTACCTCTACGGCAGTGAACTGTAGCTTTATCGGAAACGTGGTAGGTACGAGCGACACCGGAGCAGAAGTCTACAACGCCTCCGGCACGATGAACCTGATTAACAACCTTCTGTGGAACAGCGGCTCCACGTATATTTATAACGACGCTGCGGCGACTCTAACCCTGACGAACAGCGCCTACACCAGCGATGCCACCACCCTCACGGGTACGGACTGCGTGACGCTGGCCTCCGACTGGGGCGCCAGCCACAAGGCCGAGGACGTCACGTCCGGCGACATCACCCACACGGTCTTCAAGCTCACGGCGGCCGACACGGACCTCATCGGCAAGGGCACGGCCACGGCCTCCGATGTCACCCTTCCCGCAACGGACCAGCTCGGCGTGAAGCGCAAAAACCCGCCGGACATCGGCGCGACGGAGTTCCTCACCCTCTCCATCAGCACAACCAGCCTGCCCAGGGGCACGCTGAGCGAGGACTACGAGGCCGTCCTGGAAGCGACGAAGGACGCGGAGATCAGCGACAGCATCACGTGGAGCCTCAAGGACGGCGACAGCCTGCCCGACGGCCTGGAGCTGGACAAGACCACAGGGAAGATCACCGGCACGCCCACGGCGGTGGGGACAACAAAGTTCAACGCCGTGGCCACGGCCGGGAGCCACACCGCCTCGGCGGACCTCTCCATCACCGTTCTGCCCGCCTTCGCCCCCCTCTCCATCACGCTGACCGAGGGGACGGACAACGTTCAGACCAGCACCGTCGCCCAGGCCACCGCGGCGGAGGCCCTGACAGCGCTTGGCGGCAAGACCCTGAGCACGCTGGCCTACGCGGATGTAAGCGCACTGGACCCCGCCACAGCCATTGACTTCTCCGGCGAGGCCGCCGGGGCCGCCGTTGCCGTCTCCATAACGCCCGACGGCATCGCGAAGGTCTTTGACGCGGAGGGCAGCGTCGTGACGGGCCTCTCGGTTCCCGCCACGTCGGAGAAGAAGACGGTCTACCGCCTGGCCGCGCTGAACAGGGCCACGGAGCCCACACACTTCTACGTCGTGGAGATCCGCGTCTACGCCCCGGCGGAGACCCCCGTGGAGGAGGGCAACACCCTGGACCTTGGCGGTGAGGGTGAGGATGCTGTAGAGATCGTCAAGATGGAGGACCAGCCCACTTTAACGGGCACTTACGCCACGGAGGAGACCTTCGTGAACTCCCCGGCCTATGCGAGCCTGGGCCTGACGGGCAACAAGGCGAACGCGCCGGTGATCTTCACGACGTCCAAGGACGTCTCCTATCCCACCGTGGAGCAGGAGGACCTGGAGGACGTCTACGAGGACATCAGCGCGGACCTCGCCGCCGGAGGGGCGGCGACCAAGAGCGGAAAGAAGGAGAGCCTGCTGGCCGTCTTCGTGCCGTTCCGCCCGGTGAACACGGGCGTCCACGTCATGGGCCTGGACAAGAGCAAGTTCGGCGGGCTGAAGAAGGGGCAGAGGCCGCACCTCTACGTCCGGCCGTGGACGGCGTTTGACGCCATGGTCCTGAATAACGCGGCCTCCCTTGCCGCGGACACGGGCAGCGAGGCGACGCTGCTGGACGCCCAGGGGAACGTGGTGACGGAGTACGACGGGACGTCGGAGCTGAACGCGGCGGCGTACCTGGAAGGCGGGACGGTGTATAACCAGTACATCACCGTCGAGGCAGCGGCGGACGAGCCGGACAGCCCGACCAGCAACAGGGGCAGCGGCGGCTGCGACGCGCTGACCGGCGGGCTGGCCCTGCTCTTCCTTGTCCCCCTGTTTGCCCGCAAAAGCAGGTAAGCAGGCAAGCGTAAGCCGATAAGACGCTTCTCTATTCTCTACCTCAAGTGGGGTGGCCTCAGGACATCGAGGCCGCTCCATTTTTGTTTTCAGCGAAAATCCCCGGAGAAGACCTCCACCGCGGGCCCCGTCATGAAACAGTGCCCGCTGGCGGAGTCATAGCGGATACGGAGGTCGCCGCCAGGCAGGTGGACGAGGACGTCCTTTTCAAGTTTCCCCATCAGGATCCCCGCAAAAACGGCCGCCGTCGCGCCCGTCCCGCAGGCCAGCGTCTCCCCGGAGCCCCTCTCCCAGACCCGGAACCGCACCTCGGCAGGGGAGACGATCTCGATAAACTCCGAGTTCACCCTGTCCGGAAACCTGGGGTGTGTCTCAAAGCTGCTTCCCAGCTCCTCCAACGCCAGTTCTTCAACGTGGGCGGCCCCCAGCGCCGCGTTGTCCTCCAGAAAATATACGGCATGGGGGTTCCCCACATCGACGCCGGTAAAGGACAAATCCATCCCACACACGACGATGGCCTCTGAAAGTTGGCTTGACAACGTCGGCTGTCCCATGTCCACCGTGGCTTCCTGGACCTTGCCGTCCCTTACCAGCAGCTCGATCCTCCTGGGGCCTGAGCGCGTATTGATCAGGGCCTCGCGGCGCAGGGAGGGGATGAGCCCGTGGTCGTAAATGTATTTCGCGACGCAGCGGATGCCGTTGCCACACATCCCGCCCTCCGAGCCATCCTGGTTGAACATCCGCATGGCGGCGTCGGCCCCCTCGGAGGGCTCGATGAGGATAAGCCCGTCGCCCCCGACGCCATAGTGCCGGTCCGCTATCCTCCTCGCCAGCGCCGAAGGGTCCGCCACCGTCTCGGAGAAGCAGTCGACGTAAACGTAATCATTCCCGCAGCCCTGCATCTTCGTAAACTTCATGTCCGCGCCTCCAACTACATCAGGGGCTCCATCTCGCGGTAAATCGCCCGGACGGCTTCCTCATAGTCCGCCTCGTTGACGCCCACGATGATATTCAGCTCGCTGGGCCCCTGGTCGATCATGCGGATATTGATCTCCGCGTCCGCAAGGGCCTTGAACACCCTCATCGCCGTCCCCTTGGAGGCCGCCATGCCCTGGCCCACCACCGCGATCATCGCCAGCCCCTCATGGATGGAGACGGCGTCCGGGGCAAGCTCCGCCTGAATGGCCTGGAGTATCCTGTCCCGCGAGGCATTGAAGAGCGCGCTGTTGACGACGACGGACAGCATGTCGATCCCGGTGGGGCA
>JAFUYV010000180.1 GCA_017476945.1 Fretibacterium sp. | reverse complement strand
GGCGACTGGATCTACAAAAAGATGAAATGAGAGCTCCATTATCTTGATTTTTTGGGAGGAATGTTTTATGCGTAAGTTCTGTTTTGCGATGCTGGCCGTTCTTTTGGTGGGGGGCCTGTGCGGGGCCGCCTTTGCCGAGCCGTCGCCGGGGGCGAAGATCAAGCCCGTGGTGAAGATCGGCGTCCGCGCGGACATGGTGAACCAGATGGGTTCCGCCAGGGACGCCATCGAAGCCCTGGGCTACAAGGTGGAGGCCTTCATCTTTGACGACAGCGTGCAGCCGGATGTGGCGCTGGCTGAGGGCAGCATCGACATGAACTGGTACCAGCATGAGCCCTACATGCGGAACTTCAACCGCGACAAGGGCACGAACTTCGTCATGGTCCAGCCCAAGACCTTCTACCCGCTCTTCGCCATGTTCTCCAGCAAGTGGGACACGGTGGACCAGCTCCCCGACGGGGCCACGATCGGCCTGTGCAACGACGCGACGAACCAGGCGCGGGGCCTGAAAATGCTTCAGGCTCAGAAGCTCATCACGCTGGACCCCGAGGCGGACGTGCCCACGGTCTTCGACGTCCGGGACAACCCGCACAAGTTCAAGTTCATCACGGCGGAGATGTCCGTGCTGCCGCAGTCCATCCGGGACGTCGACGGGATCTGCCTCGCGGCGGGGCACATGGTGAACGCCGGGATGTCCGCGGAGAAGTACGTCTGCCAGACGGACGACAACGAGGAATACGCCGTCGGCTTTGCCGTGCGGGGCGAGGACGCGGACGCGGTTTGGGCGAAGGAGATCGCCAAGGCCGTTCAGTGCGATGCCCTGGCGGAGTACTTCAAGGTGGAAAAGCAGGGAACGCAGATCCCTCTCTGGATAAAGTAAGTCGATGAGCGAAGCCGAAAGGGAGATACTCGACGACCTGGCCCGGTCCGTGCTGGACATGGACGAGGACCTGGCCGCCAACGCCGCCCAACGCGCGATCGACGCGGGGATGGACGCGCAGAGGGCCATCACCGAGGGGCTGTCCAGGGGGATGGAGGCGGCCGGAAAGAAATACGAGGAGGAGGAGTACTTCGTGCCGGAGCTCCTCCTCTGCTCCGATGCTATGTACGCCGGGGTGGAGGTTCTGCGGCCGCACATCGTCCACAGGGGGGGAGGCCGGGGCCGCGCCGTGGTTGGCGTCGTCTCCGGGGATACCCACGACATCGGCAAGAACCTTGTCAAGCTCTTCATGGAGGCCGCGGGCTTCCAGGTGACGGACCTGGGCCGCGACGTCCCCATCGAGAAGTTCGTCGAGGCCGTCCGGGACGGTGCACAGTACGTCTGCATGTCCACCCTGATGACGACGACGATGCCGGGCATGGAACGGGTCATCCAAAGGTTAAAAGAGGAGGGGCTGAGGGACCGGGTGAAGGTCATCGTTGGTGGCGCGCCCATCTCTCAGGCCTTTGCCAACAAGATCGGCGCGGATGCCTACTCCGCTTCCGCGCCCGATGCCCCGGCGGTGCTGATGAGGCTCTCCGCCATACCGGCATGACCTGGCCGCCGGACGCCCCCGTCCAGCGGGCTTTCTGCCCGCCCAACGGCCCCTGCGAGGGGCTTCCCAGTGGCCACGGCCATGGCGCCCTCGGCCGGACGGAGGACGGTGGGCCCGCTGTGCCCGAGGTCAGTGGCCCCATGACGGTTCTGGAGAGCTGTCTGGCCCCGGCCTTTAAGCTCTGGCGAAGGAACTCCCCGCTGATGCGCCGTATCCTGGGCTCCATCGGCGGGGAGCTCCTTCAGGATATGTTGCGCCTGAAAAAGGGCGGGGCGCAGCTCATCAGTTATGCCGACCCCGTGGGGACGGAGGCGATTTTGGGCCCTCACTTCGCGGCGCTGCTGGCGGAGGACTTCCTTCTGCCCTTCCTGGGGCGGATGTCGGCGCTTATGGACGGGCCCCCGGGTGAGGAGTCGCTGGGTGGACTGACCGTCCACCTCTGCCCCCGGACGTCGCACCTGCTGACGGCGCTGGGCTGCGCGGAGTGGCGGCCGTTCCGCCTGGATCGCTGGGAAGGGACCGGCGGCTCACGCCCCATGACCTATGGAGAGGCCTGCCTGTCGTGCGGGGGGAGGGTGAAGTTCATCGGGCAGATGTGCCTGAAGAACGGCGGCGCGCTTCTGGAGGATGGCGTGATCCAGGAGCTTGTCTTGACCCATCTCCGCGAGACTGAGGGGCTGAGGGGGCTTCCCCCGCGTTAAATCTGGAACGGAGTGAGAGGATTGCTGAGTGAAAAACAGCGGCTGAGGCTGGCGCTGCGCCGTGGGGAGGTCGACCGGCCGCCGTGCATCTGCCCCGGCGGGATGATGAACATGGTCACGCATGGGGTCATGCAGGCCGCCAACGTGTTCTGGCCTGCGGCGCACACCGACCCCGGGCTCATGGCCGCGCTGTCCGCGGCCGCGCACGACACGGGCTGCTTTGAGAACTACGGCGTGCCCTTCTGCATGACCGTCGAGGTCGAGAACATGGGGGCGAAGGTCGATCTGGGTGATGCCGTCCACGAACCGCGGGTATCCGGGTATGTTATTGAGTCCGTCTCCGACTGGAAACGTCTTCCGCCCATGGACTGCGCGAGGGGCCGCGCCGCGGTGGTGCTGGAGGCGATACGCCTGCTGAAGGCCAGGGGCTCCGGCGTGCCCATCACCGGCAACCTGACCGGGCCCGTCAGCACGGCGAGCTCCCTGATGGAGCCCACAGTGTTCTACAAGGAGCTGCGGAAGAAAAAGCAGGATGCCCATGACTTCATGGACTTCGTGTCGGAGCAGCTTCTGGCCTTCGGACTGGAGCAGCTCAAGGCGGGGGCCGACGTCATCACGATATCGGACCCCAGCGGCACGGGCGAGATCTTGGGGCCGGCGCTCTTTGCCGAGTACGCCGTTCCCGCGTTGAACAAGATCACGCGTGGACTGCGCGGCGCGTTCCCGGACGCGGGGCTCATCGTCCACATCTGCGGGCAGATGCGCAGCGTGTTCAAGCCGCTGGCCGGGGTGGACTGCCAGGCCTTGAGCTTCGACGCGGAGGTGAGCCTGCGGGAGGCTAAGAAAAACTTGCCGGGGAAGGCCATCATGGGCAACGTCAGCACCTTCGCGCTAGAGTTCGCGGAGCCGGATAAAATTGCGGCCATGACGAAACTCTGCGTTGAGAACGGCGCGGACATCGTCTCCCCCGCCTGCGGGATGGGAACGGGCTCGCCCCTGCCCAATGTGCAGGCCATCCTTGAGACGCTGAAGACCGCCGTCCCCATCCCCATTAAAGCCGAGGCTGTGTAGATGGCGGAGATCACGACCACGGAGGGCGCGCGCTTTCCCTGCGTGGAGGGACAGGCGCTTTTGGACGCCCTGCTCGCGGCGGGTCTCTTCATCGAGAGCCCGTGTGGGGGCCTGGGGAAGTGCGGCAAGTGCCGGGTGCGCGTTATGGGCGATGCTGTCCCCGCCCCTGTGGCCGAGGAGCAGGCCTGCCTCAGCGGGGAGGAACTTGCCGCGGGCTGGCGGCTCGCCTGCGCGCTGCGTCCGGCGGAGGATATGACGGTCGCGCTGCCAGAGAGCGAGGGCGGACATGCCATCCTCGCCGAGGGCTATATGCCGGCCCTCACCCCTGATGCCGTGCGCGGGGAGGCTTATGGCCTCGCCGTGGACATCGGGACGACAACCGTTGTTGTCTCCCTGCTCGACCTGCGGGATGGGCGCGAGCTGGGGACGGAGGCCATGATTAACCCGCAGCGCGGTCAGGGGCTCGACGTCCTCTCCCGCATCGCCTACGCTCAGGAGCACGGGCGGGAGGGCCGGGACGCCCTTCAGCGCTCCATCGCCGGGGCGATCGAGGATATGGCGCTGACGCTCTGCGGGCGGTGCGGCGTTTCGCCGTCCCTCCTGGGCCGCATCGCCGTCGCCGCCAACACGACGATGCTCCATTTGTTCCTGGGAGTGGACCCTGCGCCGCTCGGCGTTCGCCCCTTCACGCCGGCCTTTACCCGCGGCCGGGACGTGGGGGCCGGGGAGGTGGGGATGGCGCGCCTTGCCCACGCGCGCGTCATGACCCTGCCCCTGGTGTCGGCGTACATCGGCGCGGACATCGTGGCGGGGGCCTACGTCTGCGGGATGAGGGAGCGGAGGGGAAGCGTCCTCTTCATCGACATCGGGACGAACGGCGAGATGGTGCTGGCCCATCAGGGACGGCTTCTGTCCTGCTCCTGCGCGGCGGGCCCGGCGCTGGAGGGCATGAACATCCTGTGCGGGATGCGCGCGGCCGAGGGGGCCATCGAGGGCGTCCGCATCGGCCCCGGCGGGGAGGTCTCCCTTCAGGTCATTGGGGGCGTGAAGCCGCGGGGCATCTGTGGCAGCGGCATTTTGAGCGCGCTCCATGAGATGCTGCGGTGCTCTCTGGTCGCTCCCAATGGCCGCATGGCGCGGGAAAACGAGCTGTCTCCGGAGGACCCCCGGCGGCCGCTGTGCTGCGCACGCGACGGGAAACCGGCGATCCTCCTGGCCCCGGATGCCGTCGTCACTCAGGGTGACGTCCGCCAGGTGCAGCTGGCGAAGGGGGCCATCCTCTCCGGCGTCACGGCGCTGCTGGAGAGGGCGGACCTTGAGCCCGGCGGGCTGGACAGGGTGCTGGTGGCAGGGCAGTTCGGCGCGCACCTTCCTGCCGGTGACCTGATGGGCTGCGGCCTTCTGCCGGAGGCCCTGGACGCCGCGCGGGTGGAGTACGTGGGTAACACTTCCAGGACGGGGGCCTGCGTGGCGCTGTTGTCACAAAGGTCCCGCGAGGATATGGAGGAGCTGGCGCGGGAGATCGGGCACATTGAGCTCGCCGAGATGGAGGGCTACGACCGTCTGTTTGCGCGCTGCATGAGGTTCCCCGCCGGGCGGTGACAGGGACGGGCTCTCCGCGTGAGGGCCCGTCCCCAAAAGGGAGTCAGCGTCCCTCCTTGGTAAAACCTGACGGCCGTGCTGTTGAGGGGACCTCCATCGGGTAGTTCCCGTCAAAGCACGCCTTGCAGTACAGCTCCTTCTCCTCGCACGCCCGCATGAGGTTCTCGTGGCTCAGGTACGTCAGGGTGTCCGCGCCCAGGTACTCGCGGATCTCCTCCTGCTCCTTCTGCACGGCGATAAGCTTCTCCCGGTAGGGTGTGTCGATGCCGAAGTAGCATGAGTAACGCACGGCGGGCGACGCGGCGCAGACGTGGACCTCCCGCGCGCCGGCGTCCCGCAGATGTCCCACGATGCGGCGGCAGGTCGTGCCCCGCACGATGGAGTCGTCGATCACCACCAGGCGTTTGCCCTCGATGTTGCGGCGGATGGTGGACAGCTTGATGCGCACGGCGTCCTCGCGCATCTCCTGGGTGGGCTGGATGAAGGTTCGCCCGATGTACTTGTTCTTGATGAGCCCCTCGCCGTAGGGGATGCCGGAGGCCTCGGCGTACCCGATCGCGGCGGGGATGCCGGAGTCCGGCACGGCCATCACCATGTCCGCCGTAACCGGGTTCTGCTCCGCCAGCAGCGCCCCGCACCGACGCCGGAAGTCGTAGACGCTCACGCCGTCCACCACGCTGTCCGGCCGGGCGAAGTACACCAGCTCGAACACGCAGAGGCTCTTGCGGCACCACTGGGCCGGCGCAACGCTTCGAAGCCCCTCCTTGCTGATGATGACGATCTCGCCGGGCGTGACGTCGCGCACGAACTCCGCGTCCAGCGCCTCCAGCGCGCAGCTCTCGGACGCCAGCACCCAGCCGTCGGGCAGCCTGCCGATGCACAGGGGATGGAAGCCGTAGGGATCGCGCACCCCGATGAGCTGGTCGCCCGTCGTGATGACCAGGACGTAAGCTCCCTTCATGAGGCTCATCGCTGTGTGTATCCCCGCCTCGATGCCCCGCTTGTTCCCGTGCTGACAGATGAGGTTCAGGATGGACTCGGAGTCCGAGGTCGTCTGAAAGATCACCCCGGTGTCCGTCAGCATCTCCTGGATGCTGTCCGCGTTGACCAGGTTGCCGTTGTGCGCCAGGGCCACGTCCACCAGCTCCGTGCCGCTCCCCCCCCTGCACCGCGCGACGAGCGGCTGGGCGCTGCGGACATCGCCCTCGCCCGCCGTGGAGTAGCGCACGTGGCCGATGGCGATGTTCCCGTTCAGCCCCCCCAGGGTGTGCGCCCCGTGAAAGACCTCGCCAACCAGGCCGAGCTTCTTGCGAAGCGTGACGGTCCCCCCGTCATTCGCGGCGATCCCCGCGCTCTCCTGTCCCCGGTGCTGAAGCGCGTACAGCCCGTAGTAGACGGATTGGGCCGCGTCCACCCTTCCCGGCGTGCTCCCGTCCCGATACACGCCGATGACGCCGCACTCCTCGTGGAGCTTGTCGCTCCGCCCCTCCTCAAAAGGTCTCATGCCGCCCCGCCTACGCAGTCACCCTCTTGAACATCTCCTGGTACGCCTCCTCGACGCCCCCAAGGTCGCGGCGGAAGCGGTCCTTGTCCAGCTTCGAGTTCGTCTTCGCGTCCCAGAAGCGGCAGGTGTCCGGCGAGATCTCGTCCGCCAGGAGGATGCGCCCGTCGTAACGCCCGGCCTCGATCTTGAAGTCGATGAGCTTCACGCCCCGCTTGAGGAAGTAGTCCTTCAGGAGCGCGTTGACCTTGAGCGCCAGGTCCCGGATGGCCGTCAGCTCCTCCTCCGTCGCCACGCCCAGCGCCAGGATGTGCGAGTCGTTGATGAGGGGGTCGTTCAGCGCGTCGTCCTTCAGCGAGAACTCCAGCGTGGGGCACTTCAGCTCGCGCCCCTCCTCCACGCCGTAGCGCTTGGAGAAGGACCCCGCAGCCACGTTGCGCACGATGATCTCCAGCGGGACGATCCTCACGGCCCTCACCAGGGTCTCTCGGTCGCTGAGCTCCTTCACGAAGTGCGTCTCGACGCCGTTCTCCTCCAACAT
>JAFUYV010000179.1 GCA_017476945.1 Fretibacterium sp. | reverse complement strand
GTAGGAGTCCTGCACCTCCTTGATCTCGGAGTTCACCTTCTGGGTGATCTCGCGGACCTTTGCGTCGTTCTCCGACTCAATCGCCTGGATCTGGGCCTGAGACTCGGACCGGATCTTCGCCTTGATATCAGCAAGTGACATTGAACGTCACCTGCCCTAACCGACCTGAACTCCCATGAGCATCAGGATGCTTGTCAGGAGGGCCAGAACCGCGTAGGTCTCGACCATGGCCGGGAGGATGATGGCCTTGCCCATGGCCTCAGGCTTCTTGGAGATCATCTGGATGGAGGCAGCCGAGGTCTTGCCCTGGTAGATGGCGGAGATCCAGCCGACGATGGCGATGGGCATGCAGGACGCGAAGATCTGAAGGCCCTGATTCCAGTTCAGCGCCACCGCGCCGGCGCCGCCGAGCAGGCCCAGCTTGTTGAGCACGAAGAAGGTGATCAGCAGTCCATAGATGCCCTGCGTCCCGGGAAGGGCTTGAAGGATAAGGCAGCTTCCGAACTTGTTGGGGTCCTCAGTCATGACGCCCGCAGCGCTGCCGCCCGCGATGCCGATGCCGATGGCCGAGCCGATGCCGGACAGAGCCGCGGCCAGCGCCGCGCCAAACAGAGCGAGAGAAAGTCCCAAAAGATCCATGATATCAAACACTCCTTTTCAAAATTTTATTGCTTCACGCTGACGAATTCCTCGGAGAGGGCAAGGGGCGTAAAGGGCTCCCCGCCGCCCGTGTAGAACTTGCCGAAGAACTCGACGTACTGCAAACGCAGGGGATGCACGAAAGCCCCCAGAAGGTTGATGAGGATGCTGAACAGATGTCCGCCGGCGATGACCACGACGGCGATGAGCCACCCAATGTAGGGGATATCCGCCGCCATGCCGCCCAGCAGGTTGATAATCATGCCGATGACCGCGGAGCCGAAACCCAGCGCCAGAAGGCGGCTGTAGCTCAGGATGTCGCCCAGATAGGAGGTCGAGCCGTAGAGGGCCAGGAAGCCGGAGATGATCTTGGAGATGATGCCGGACTTCTCGCGCCCCGCGTACCAGAAGATGATGACGGCCCCGATGATCGCCATGGCCTGTCCCACGCTCTGGAAGTGCGGCGGA
The DNA here is from genome assembly GCA_017476945.1 of Fretibacterium sp. Lineage (GTDB taxonomy): Bacteria > Synergistota > Synergistia > Synergistales > Aminobacteriaceae > JAFUYV01. The sequence goes on along the minus strand of JAFUYV010000179.1, from coordinate 10,810 downwards.
ACCATCCCGCCCATCGCCACGCCCATGAGGCAGAGCCCCACGATCAACAGGAACCAGGAGATGTCCGCACCAATCGCATCAACGGGCTGCCCGTTCCTGAAGTTGTCGTAGGCCGCGATCAGCAGACCGAACATCAGGTGGATCACGCCCAGCAGCAGGGAGATACCCAGCACCTGCATGGGGTTGGTCATGGGGTCGACAAGCATCAGCGCGTTCTTCACCGGCACGAGGAAGGGCAGGAACGAGTCGATGAAATTGCCGAAGAAGCTGCCGCTGATAATGCCATAGACGAACGTCGAGACGGCGCTGAAGGCGAAGAGGACGATGAAGTCCCTCACACCCAGGGGAACGCGCCGGTACTTCCTGAAGAGCCACCAGATGGCCGCCAGCATCACAATGGCGTAGCCCGCGTCACCCAGGCACATTCCAAAGAAGATGAAGAAGAAGGGGGCCAGAAGCGGCGTGGGGTCGATCCCCCGGTACTTGGGCGGCGAGTAGAGCTCCGTCAAAATGTTGAAGGGGCGGACGTAATCGCCGTTTTCCAGGAGCGTCGGGGGCTCCTCATCCTCCGCGGGGTCGCTCAGGAAGAGCGCCACGTTGGGGCTGACAGCCTCGATTTTCTTTTGAACGGCCTCCGCGTCCTTCGCGGGGACCCAGAAGCGTGTGAGCTGAGTCCTCTCGGTCTCCCCGCTCCTGCCGAGCGCCGTGTAGCGCGCCGCAAGGCTGTTCCAGTAGTCGGACAGCTTCTGTACGGCCGGCATCCATGTCTCGGCCACCTCCTCCATCTCGCGCACGAGGGCGGCCTCCCGCTCCTCAAGGGTGGCGATGGAGGCGGTCATTTTGGTCCTCTCCTCGCTGACAGTCCCCTTGAACGCAGAGGGGATCTCCAGCACGGACAAGCCTTTCTTGACGCACGCCTCAAGAACCGCCGGCCCGCGCGACCGCGTGAAGAACAGGACGACATGGATATCCTGAGCCTTCGGTTTTGACGCGGGGGAGGCTCCTCCCGCACCATAACTCGGCTCCAAAATGAGCTCCGTGTCCTCCGAAAATTCACGGAGGGCCGTCTTGAAAGCCTCGAGCTGGTCCGCCTTGACCGTCCCGGCGACGCCGGCGAGGGTACGGGTCCCCTCAGTGACGGCGGAGAGCGGGCAGGGAAGGAAACTGAAAGCCTCCAGCAGGCCCTGGTTTGCCCTGGCCTGGGAGAGCTCCAGCCGCACCTCGCCGGTCTCATGCTCAAGGCCGCGGACCTTGGTGCAGATGCTGCTTAAATCCGTCTCATGGGCGAGCTTTGAGAGGTCGGACATGGAGACGACAGGCCGCTCGCCCAACGTGCGGTCCAGCGACGAGATGGGATCGTTAAAGTGGGGCGTCAGCGTGCGCATAAGGTAACGCACATCCGCCAGGTGTGCCTCGCTCTCGGACAGCCGGGCCTCAACAACCGCCGGCCCCCCTTCGGCGTCCCCAATGATCTGGCATACGCCGGTCTCCTGAAGGGCTGCGGCGATCTCCTCATGAACGGATTTGTGATAATAAAGCTCCGCCTTCTTGAGCTTAGCCACGCCCATATCTACCCATCACCTCTTCCGTTATCCATGAGGCCGTGCTGGCAACTTTTCCCTTGTGTTGCTCGTAAAAAGCCTTTGCGCCAGCCTCGCGTTTGGTCAAAATATCCTTTGCCTTGAGTTCCGCCGCCTCCTCGGCCCTGCGGATCTTGTCCCGGAACTGCCGGGCTGCCGACTGCCGGGCCTCCTTAAGCGAGTTCTCCGCGTTCGTCTGAGCGTTGTTCAGCTTGCGCGCCGCGTTGGACTTCGCCTCCTGGATCGCCGCGGCCGCCTTGTCCTCGGCCACCTTGATCTCCGCGATCGTTGGATTCTCCGCCATGTTTCCTTCACCTCCCCCCACAGGATACAAAGCTCACAGCTTATACAAAAAAGGGCTGCCACAACGGGCATCCCCTCTTCTGTCCGCCTGGGCTGGACGCTACGCCTCGGACCCTGCGGGCGCAGACAGGCTCTTCAGGCAGCGGGCCATCAGCTTCTTGCGCCGCGTCGCCGTGTTGCGGGGCATGACTCCCTTCACCACGGCCTTATCGATGACGCTCTGGGCCAAGTTGAAGTTCTTCGCCGCCGCCTCGCTGTCCTTGGACTCCACCGCCTCCATCAACCTCTTGAGGGCCGTCTTGCAGCGCGTTGTCCAATAGCGGTTGTAGAGACGGTTACGTTCAGCTACCCGGACTCGCCTCTCCGCCGACTTCTTGTTAGGCATAGTTTCACCTCCACTCAGGATAAACTCAGGCACAACATCGTTTATTTTAACATTCTGTGCGGCAGTTACGCAAGAAAAATCCGACGGAGAGGATACCCTGGTGACGGCGGGGCGGCGGAAGGCCGCATCTTTTCCACCGGTCTGACGGGCCGGCCTCCCAGGAAAAATCCCCGCCGCCCAGGAGGGCCAGCCCAGGGACCCCCAGCGGAATCATCAACTGACAACATAACGTTTCCTCGCGGACGGATGCTGTGATAAAATGGCTCTTAATTCAAATCTCGCCTGGGAAGAACGTTTAATGAAGCGACAGGCAGGGGGAACGAAAAAATTTTGTTTGGCCTGAGGTGAAATACATCACGGAATTTTCCATGCCCTTAAAGGATTTTTACTCCCCGTCAGGCCCCCTGGCCCGTCTCCCCGGCTACGAGTTCCGGCCCCAGCAGCTTGAGGTGGCTTTGGCGGTTGAGAAGTTCCTGCACGGCCCCGGGGCGGCCCTCGCCGTGGAGGCCCCTACGGGCGTGGGAAAGACCTTCGCCGTGCTTGTCCCCGCCCTGCGGGAGGCGGCGCGTCAGGGCGCGCGCATCCTCTTCCTGACGGCTGGCATCACCCTTCAGGAACAGCTCATCAATAAGGACCTTCCCCGCCTTCGCCAGCTCCTGGGCTTTGGCTTCGCCTTTGGACTTCTGAAGGGACGATCCAATTACGTCTGTCTCCGCCTGGCGCGGAACGCGGCCGCGGAGCCCTCGCTCTTCGCCGGGCAGGAGGGGGAGGGGGAGCTTGTCCCCCTCGCTCGCTGGCTGGAGGAGACGGAGACGGGGGACCTGGCGGAGCGGGGCAACTCCGCCTCGCTTCAGGAGCTCTCCGCCGGGGCGCAGAACTGCATCGGGGTCGCCTGTCCCTGCCGGGAGCGGTGCTTCGTCGTCCGCGCCTATCGCCGGGCTCAGGATTGGGACCTCGTCGTCGCGAACTATAACCTTTTCTTCTCGCACATTTTGGAAGGCACGGGAAACTTCCCCGTGCGCTATGACTGGCTGGTCTGCGACGAAGCCCACCGCCTGCCGGACGCCGCGCGTTCCTCGGCCACCGTGCGCGCCGGCGCGGAGAGCGCCGTCTCCCTGCTGGCGCCGCGGAACCTTCAGGGCTTCTCCCCCTTCCTGCCGGACGGAGCAAAGGACACGCTTCCCTCGCTTGCGAAGAAGGCCCGGGAGGAGCTTCAGGGACTCTTCGGCGCGCTCCAGGCTGCCCCACCCAGCGGGGGGCTCCAGACGCCGGACGAGGGGCTTCTGCACCGCGGTCACTCCGCGGCGGCCCTTCTGGACGACGTGCTGCGCCCCCTCCGTCCCTTTGAGGACCGCTTCATGGCGGGAGACCTCGCCGACAAGGGGGCGTTAGCGCGCGGCGCGGAGCTGATGAACTGGATTGATGAGGTGCGGGAGTTCAAAAGGTCGCTGCTCTGGTGCCTGTCGGTGGAGCGGTTCCCGAAGTGGGCCTATTGGGGCGAGGCCGCCCGGGGGGAGGCTCGCGCCGGGGGCGTGCTGATGAGCAAACCGGTGGACACCGCGGAGATTATCCAGGAGGTGCTGAACAAGGAAGCCCCCGAAAAAGCCATCTTCACCTCCGCGACGCTGACGCTGTCGGGCGGCTCCTTCAGTTTCTGGAGCCGGGAGTCGGGCATCGTGCCGGACGAATCCCTGGTCGTAAGCTCGCCTTTTGACTTTCAGCGGCAGATGGAGGTCCTGGTGGTGGACGTCGGACTCGGCGTCACGGAGAAGGGCTACGACGAGCGGATGTGCCGCCTGATGGAGAGGCTGTGCGACGAGAACGGTGGGCGCACCCTTGCCCTGCTCTCCTCCCTGCGGCTGATGGGAGCTTTCGCCCGGAGGATGAGGGCGAAGGAGCGGCCCTACTCCGTCCTCGTCCAGGGGGACATGCCCCAGCGCCAGCTCCTCCGGCTCTTTGCGGAGGACGAGACCTCCATCCTCATCGGCAGCGTCTCCTTCCGCGAAGGGGTGGACGTGCCTGGCGAGGGGCTGACCCAGGTCATCATTGACCGCATCCCCTTCCCGCACCCCAGCGACCCTCTGGTGCGCGCCCGCGACGTCCTGGAGGGGGGAAAGGGGTTTGTCCACGCCACCCTCCCCACGGCGCGGATGTTTCTCCGTCAGGCAGTGGGCCGCCTGATCCGCAGCTCGTCCGACCACGGGCGCGTGGTGCTGCTGGATGGCCGGGCTGTGGAACGGAAAAGCTGGGGCATCCTCTCAGCCTTCCCTCCCTGCCGGGTGAAGAAGCTGGAGGTCCGCGCGGGAGGGGAAGCTCAGTGAGACGGGGCGAGAGCCTGATGGAAGCCCTCATGGCACTGGTCATCCTTGGCCTGATTCTGCCCCTGGCCTTTCAGTCGCTGTGGAGCGGCCAGGAGGGGCTCGAACGTCTCCGTCGGAGGGATACCTGCCTCTATGCGGCGCAGTGGTGGTTCAACCGCCTGCCTCGAAATGGCAGCCTGAGCGATATGCCGCGGACAACGCCCGGCGGAGATGTCCTTTTCACCTGGGAGAGTCGTTCAGGGAACGCCGGCCGGCGCGAGGTCATCCTCACCGTCTCCCCTCTGCGAGGCGAGCCGCTCACGCTGGCAAGGGTGTTCTGATGCGCCGGCGCGGAGGCTTTACACTGGTTGAGCTCCTGATAGGCACGCTCCTCGCGTCCGTGATGGGGTTGGTCCTGATAACGTGGGGGCGATGGTTTCTGCTCGTCTTCAATCGCTCGTCGTGTTGGCTCCTGGCCTACGAGCGGGGACAGCGCGTTCTCGCCTTCATCGAGTCGAAGGTCCTGCGTACGGGGCTGGGGCTCTCCGCCTGCCGCGAGGATGCGGCGCTCCGGCAGGCCTTCGCGCGAGGGGTATATAACGCGCCGTCGGTCTCCCGGCTCCTCACGGTCTATCAGGACAAGCCCACGCTGATGACCCCGGTGACGGAGGAGGATGGCGTCTTCCGTGGGACGGCCCTCGGCCTCCTCTGCGCGTATCCCTCCGGTTTAATGGCGCGGAGGTCTGACGGGGACGCGGAGGTGACGCCTGGAGCAACAATAAATTTTACCCTCCTCTCCGGCGACGTGAAGCTGAGCCGCTCCGGGTTCCAGGCGGGTTACATGCGGGATCTGGCAAGCTGGTGCGCCCTTCCCCTTGCCGGGATGCCCTTTTATATCACCTCCGCATCAACCCGGAAGCTGTCGTTGACCCTCGCCTCCACCGTGGGGCTCCCCATCAGCGTCCCGCCGGTGAACGAGCTCTACCTTCTCCAATATGCCCGCTTCTGTGTCCTGAACGGGCAGCTGTGCTTTCAGCAGATGGACTCAGCCTGGTCCCCTCTCTACCCCCGCGAGGAGGGGGTGCTTGCCCTGTGGGTGGAGTGGAGGCCGGAGCTTCGCGTCCTCGACCTCTGGGTGCTCACATCCGGCGGCCCCGCGCTCTTTGGCGGCGCGGCCAGGCTGCATGACTGGCCCCCGGAAGCTCCCTGGCGTGACGACTTCGGCCAGCACACGCTCTGCGTCGCCCGCGCGTCCTGGAGGCTGAGAAACCTGTGAGGCGTCGGGGGATGTCGCTTTGCCTGGTGTTGATCTTCCTCCTCTTCGCCTTCCTGCTCCTGGGCGGCCTCTTCTCCCGTCTCTGGTGGGCTCAGGAGGCCGCCGCGGTGGGGGAGCGGCAGATCCGCAACGGGGAGGCCCTCATCTCCCTGACCGAGGTGGGTCGCCGCTGGCTTCAGACGAAAGTCGCGTCCGGCTCCCTTCCGCGGAAGAGCCGGTTGGTCCCCACGGATTTTTCCGGCGTCCGGCTCCTTCAGCACACCGAGGAAGGGCGGACACTGGAGGTCTACGACCTGGACTATGACCCAGACAAGGTGCCCGACGACGGCTGGGGGGCTCGGGGATTTTTTCCGCCGTGCCCCGGCGCGTTCCTCATCCGCACCTCCGGCGTTGAGGGAGGAATGGAGCGGCGGCACGAGACCATCGTGACCCTCCGCACCTCCCCGGATGGCAGCGCGACCCTGGACGAGAGGCCGCTGCTGTGGCAGGAGGTCTGGCCATAGAGCCCCCGCGTGGAGACGGCCGGCTCAGAAGGCCGGAAGCGGGGAGAGGTTATCACCATAACGGAACCGCCTGGATAATGATACAATGGCGGAAGGCGAAGCCAGGGGAGGGGCCCGAAAATGCGAAAAGTTCACCGTTTCACCGTGCCGGCGCTGCTGGCGGCGTTCCCGCCGGGGCTTGTCCCTGCGCGGGAGGACGCGTGAGAGGATTGCGCCATGGGCAATAACGACGTTCAACTGGTTAAGGAACGGCTGGATATCGTCGATGTGATCGGCGACCGGGTGCGGCTGCGCCGGGCCGGAAGGAACTACGTCGGCCTCTGCCCCTTTCACAATGAAAAGACCCCTTCGTTCCATGTCAGTCAGGAGAAGCAGAACTATCACTGTTTCGGCTGCGGCAAGGGCGGGGATATCTTCACCTTCGTCATGGAAACGGAGGGGATGGATTTTTCGCAGGCGCTGGAGCTCCTGGCTGCGCGCGCCGGAGTGACGCTGACAAAGGGGCAGGGCAAAACGAAGCGGGAGGGGAACCTTTACGAGGTTCTGGACCTGGCCGCGCAGTTCTTCAGCGCACAGCTCCGTGCGCCGGAGGGGGCCGCGGGCAGGGCTTACATGGAACGGAGGGCGCTCATATCTCAGGATGCCTCGCGCTTTGGCCTGGGGTGGAGCTCAAGCTCCTGGGACTCCCTGCTGAGGCGCCTGCGGGGGGCGGGTGTCAGCGACCGTCAGGCTCTGGCCTCCGGGCTTGCCATTGAGGGGCAGCGGGGCACCCTTTACGACCGTTTCCGCGGGCGGCTGATGTTCCCGATACGCGACATCGCCGGGCGGGTGATCGCCTTCGGGGGCCGTCTCGTCGATGGGGAGGGGGCAAAGTACATCAACAGCCCTGAGGGCGAACTCTTCAGCAAGCGTCGGAACCTCTATCTCCTGCACGAGGCGCGGAACGCCATCCGGGAGCGTGGGCGTTCCATCCTGGTCGAGGGCTACATGGACGCGCTGCGCCTTCATCTCTGCGGCTTCACGGAGGCCGTCGCCTCACTGGGAACCTCCCTGACGGAGGAGCAGGCGCGGTTGCTCAAGCGCTTCAGTGACCGGTGCTACATCTGCTACGACAGCGACACGGCGGGTCAGGAAGCCACGATCCGGGGGATGTACATCCTTCAAGGCCTTGGCCTCGACGTCCAGGTCATCGCGTTGCCCTCCGGCAAGGACCCCGACGAGCTTCTGTCCTCTCCAGGGGGCAACGCGGCCTTTGAAGGGGCCATAAAAAATGCTCGTCCTCTACTCCTCCAGCATCTGGCCTCCATTCGTGAGAGCCTTGCCTCTCCGCGAACGCGGCGGGCCGGGGTTGCGTCCCTGATGAGCGGCCTTGTCCAACTTGACCCCTCGGCCATCGCCCCCTATGCGTCGGAGCTGGCCGGGGCCTTGGGGCTGTATCCCCACGAATTCTGGCGCGAGCTGGAGGCCTATCGCCGAAAGCCGGGCGCTTCGCCACGGCCGGAGGCGACCTCAAAAGCGCCGCCGGAAAGGGAGGAGAAGCTCGTCCTTGACCCTCTGGAATCCGCCTTCTGCTCTCTCCTGTGGCGAAGAGAGGAGCTTCGCCGCTGCGTCCGCCCTGAAGAGGCTCTGGAGCTGCTGAGCGGGGAGCGCGTCAGGGACGTGGCGCTGGCCATCCTGATGGACTCGCCGGAGGCGCTGGAGGAACGCTGGCTCGAGGTGGGAGACCGTTGGCCGCTGGCGCTCATCTCCCGGGGGGACACCTTCTGTGATGAGCTCGTGGGCTCAGCAGGGACGCCGCAGGATCCCTGGAAGGTGATCTGCTCCGCCCTCAGGCGCCGCCGGGACGAGGCGCGGATGAGGGCGCTGGACGCGAAAATGAAGCGCGGCGAGGCCACCGAGGAGGACCTGGCGGAGATGCGTGCCCTCGCCGCCGCGCTGAAACGGAGGAATTAAAGCGGCCCCTCACCGCCTGAGCCGCTTGTTGAGCGCTTCAAACTCCCGGCGCATGGCCTCGCTCTCGAAGGGCTGGAGCTGCGGCATGGAGAGCGCGTGGATGGAGTCGAAGAGCTCAAGCCCGGAGTGGATGAGGGTCCGCAGGTCGCCGGAGCTCCTCACCGTTCGGTAGGTGTTCTCCGCCAGGTCGCGGTTGCGCCGGAGCCCCTGAAGGTTCTCCATGATACCCTTCCGCTGGGAGTCCAGCAGTTCGACGTAGAGGCGGGCCACCCGCGCCGTCATGGCGTTGGATTCCGCGTTCAAGGCAAAGGACTTTTGCTGCGCCTCTGTATAGCCCTTTTGACGGCTCCGCCCCAGGGCCTCGGCACGGAGCGCCTCCGCCTCCTTGGTGATCTCCACCAGACGGGGCTTGTACTCCCCATCGATCTTGCGCACAAGCTCCTCCTGCGTGTGAATGAGCAGGTCGTTCAGCACCAGGTACATGCCCGTGTAGCGCCGGCTGATCTCAAGGTCGTTCTGATCATTTTGCGCGAGGGTTTCCAGCTTCTCGACGACACTTTTCACATTGGCGAACACGACGGTGTTCTGAAGCAGGTCGTCGCCGGTCACGGAGCTCAGCAGGACGTCGATCTGCGCCTGGTTCAAGTCAAGGCCCATCTCCCGCAGCGCGTCCGCCAGGCGGCCGTTGAGGGACGTCAGCGCTCCCTCCCTGCCCCGGATCTCCTGGTCCAGCTCCGTCAGGCGCTCATCCAGCTTCGCCCGCGTCTTTTTCCACGGGATCATGGAGCTCTCCGGCGCCGTGATGCGCTGGTTCCTCAGCCGGTCCGCCTCCTGGCGCAGCTCCGACAGCTCCGCGCGCAGGCTCGCGGCCTCGTTTCTCATCTCCCCGGCCCGGCCCTGCATCAGTATCTCCAGGGCCGCGTCCAGCAATTTGTTGATCTTCTTTGCGTTTGTGCCTTTGTCGCTCCCAAACCATGAGGAGTCCGGCAGGCTCTCCTGCTCATCCCGCAAGGCCAGGGCCTCCGTGAGGGAGCCGGTCAGCTTTCCCCACCCCTTGGCCAGGTAGTCCGGCAGGCCGCTGTCCGGAGAGACTGGCGTCTCCTCCCGTGAGAAGAGGCCCGTTACTTTGTCCCACCCGGCGGAAAGATATTCCGTCCATCCCTCTGGCTCCGCGGCCGCCGCAGGGCACGCCACCAGACAGAGCAAAAGAAGCCCCCATCCTGTCCAGGTCAAAAATCTCCCTTTCCCTGCCATAAAGACCACCCCTTCCTCCTGGATAAGATGCCGGATATGATGATATACCCTCTCACGGGCTTCAACGTCCGCCATTAGCCGCAAATTGCCCTGCGTCAGGGGGCGGCGCTACTCCTCCCTGCCGCGCCAGAACACGCGGATGGGCGAGCCCGTGAAGTCCGCCAGGGCGCGCAGCTCGTTGCGGACGTGGTTCTCAAAGGCGGTGTTCACGATGGAGGGGTCATTGACGAAGAACACAAAAGACGGCGGCTCCACCTCCGCCTGAGAACAGTAGTAGATGCGGAGCGCGCGGCCCTTCTTGTTGGAGGGAAGCCGGTCGAAGGCCAGCACGTCGCGCATCAGGCGGTTCAGCGCGTTGGTGGGGATACGGCGGCGGCGGCACTCGCGCACGGCCATGACCGTGGAGGCGATCTTCTGCACACCACGCCCGTTGAGCGCCGATGTGAACAGGATGGGAGCCCAACTCAGGAAGGGCATGTCATCCCGTATTCGCCGGGTCAGCCTGTCGCCGGGGCGCTCCCGCCCGGCGAGGAGGTCCCACTTGTTGAGGACGAGGGCCAAGCCCTTGCCCTTCTCGACAACGTGGGCGGCGATCTTCTTGTCCTGGTCCGTGCAGGGGTCAGCCGCGTCCATCAGGAGCAGCGCGATGTCCGAGCGGTCCACCGCGGACAGCGTGCGCACGAAGGAGTAGTACTCCAGGTTGCTCCCCTCGCGCCCACCCCACGCGGCGGGCTTTCGGCCCGCCCTGCGGAGCCCGGCGGTGTCCACCAGGCGGAAGCGCTGGCCATCCAGCTCGACGGTCGTATCAACGGGGTCGCGCGTCGTGCCCGCGACGGGGCTCACCAGCGAGCGCTCGGCTCCGGCCAGGCGGTTCAGCAGCGAGGACTTCCCCACGTTGGGGCGCCCGACGATGGCCAGCCTGACCGCATCCTCCTCCGCGTCGCCGGGAAGCTCCTCCGGCAGAAGCCCGACAAGGATATCCAGCAGATCCTCAAGGTTGCGCTTGTGCAGCGCGCTGATGGGGACAACGTGCTCAAAGCCCAGCGCATAGGCCTCCGCAGCGTTGTCCTCGTGCTTGATGTCGTCCATCTTGTTGACGGCGACGACAATGGGCTTGAGTCCTCCTCCCTGGGAACTGGTACGGCGAAGGAGCGAGGCCACCTCCTCGTCCGGGGGGGTGACGCCGGCCTGGCCGTCAAGCACCATCAGGATGACGTCGCACTCACGGACCGCCGCCTCGACATGGGCCCGGATTC
>JAFUYV010000178.1 GCA_017476945.1 Fretibacterium sp. | reverse complement strand
CCCCCGACCGCCGCAGTAGTCGCCGCCCCGGAGCCGGAGATGGCCGCGAAGAACATCCCCGCCAGCACCGACACCACGGACAGCCCGCCGCGTATCATGCCCAGGACGGACTCGCAGAACTCCACAAGGAGCCGGGAGATCTTCCCCTTGGACAGCAGGTCCCCCGCGAGGATGAAGAAGGGCACCGCGATGAGGGAGAAGGAGTTGCAGCTCTCGAACATCCGCTGGATGACCATCATGAGCCGCCCGCTGCCCAGCCCCGCCGCGATGGTCACGGCGGCCGCCGAGCCGATGGAGAAGGCCACGGGCACCCCCATGACGAGCAGGACGATGAAGACGGAAAACAGGATCGTCGCCACGCTACGCATCCCCCTTCCACTCGCCCCACAGCATGACGGCGGCGTGGAGGGCCAGGATAACCATGCTGAGGGGCAAGCACATGTAAATGTACTTCATTTGAATGGGGATCGCCGCTGCGGTGCGGACCTGGCGATTGCAATAGAGGACCCCGTAGTAGAACAACACGCAGAAGAGGACGAGGCACACGGCGTGGACGGCGACGCGCAGGGTCCTCCGAATCCGCGGGGGAAAGAACTCCTGAACGAGGGTGATAGCGATGTTCCCGCCGTGGCGGTAGACGCAGGTGGCCCCCAGGAACGTGGACCAGATGAGCAGGAAGCGCGTGGCCTCCTCGGACCAGGCGAGGGACGTGAACCAGGTCCGGCACACGATCTGGGCCGTGGTGAAGACCACCATGAGCCCCAGCATTATCACGATCAGGACGCCGCAGAGCCGGTCCACGGCGTCGCTGAGCTTCATCAAAGCCTTCATTAAAAAAGGATGGGCTTACTTCGCCAGCAGGGCCTGGATACGGGCGATGGTGTCTGCGTACTTCGGGTAGGCGTTGTACACAACCTTCACGGCCTCACGGAAGGAGTCCACGTCGGGGTTCTCGACGACGGCCACGCCGTGGTCCTTGATGGCCTTGAGCTGACCGGCCTCCTGGTCGGCCACCCACTGCCGCTCGTACTCCGCCGCCTCCTGCGCCGCGGCCTTAAAGACCTTCTGAGTCTCCGCGTCCAGGCGGTTGAAGGCGTCAAGGCTCATGGTGATGATGGCCGTGGAGTAGCTGTGGCGGTCCAGGGTGACATATTTCTGGTTGTAGTCCCACAGGCCGTAGGAGTAGATGACGTTGATGGGGTTCTCCTCGCCCTCAATGGTGTTCTGCTGCATGGCGGTCAGCGCGTCGGCCCACTGCATCGGCGTGGCGTTGACGCCCAGGGCCTTGAACGTCGCGGTGTAAACCTCGTTCTCCATGACGCGCAGCTTGAGGCCCTTGATATCCTCCGCGTTGGCCACGGGCCGGACGGAGTTGGTCACGTTGCGGAAGCCGCGCTCGGCGTAGGCCAGGCCCTTCAACCGCGCCGCCTCCAGCGTGTCGAGGAGCTCCTGCCCGATCTCGCCGTCCAGGACCTTGTAGGCCTCCGCGTTGTTGGCGAAGAGGAAGGGCATGTCCAACACGCCCATCATGGCGGAGAAGTTGACGAAGGGGCCGGAGGTGATGATGCCCATGTCCAGCATGTCCATGGACATGGAGTCCAGCATGTCGGACTCGCCGCCCAGGCTGCCGTTAGGGTAAATCTCGATGACGTACGCGCCGCCGGTGCGCTGCTCCACCAGCTCTTTGAACTTCTCCGCCGCCACCTGGAAGGAGTCCTGCTCGTTGACGGTCGTCCCCAGTTTCAGGGTCGTCGCCGCCTGAGCGCACGTTCCCGCCGCGACGAGCGCCGCAGCCAGCGCAAGGACGGTCCATTTCCTCATCTTCATTTGAATCCTCCACCTTTCAAAAATAAAGATCGCAAAAAAATTTTTTGCGGAAGCGCGGTCGTGAGGGAACCGGGCTTTCGCGCAAACACTATGCAGTATAGCACAAGCCGGCGAATAAGTTGCCGTCGCAACCGCAAACCATGGACCGCTGTGAAGCATTTGCATCCCGAAAGGCGGGATGTTACAATAAAATGCAAATCAATTAATCTATAAGGAGGCAGTGTAATGAAGAAGTTTGCAATTGCGCTTGTCCTGGTTCTCGTCCTGGCGTTCGCCGCCAGCGCCGAGCTGAGCGCGCCCGTCGCCCTGACCTTCGCGGCTCAGGAGGTGGGCACCGGAGCTTACTCCGTGTCCGCGGCCATCCAGGGCGTCATGCTGAAGGGCCTGCCCGCCGGCTCGACCCTCGACCTGACGACCAACTCCCCCGGCGGCGTGGGGGCCCCAGTCCTCATCCAGAGGGGACGCGCCGACGTCATCGTCGCCAACGCCGGTCCGTCCCAGTGGAGCTACGAGCGCTCCAAGGATGAGTACCAGTTCGGCGGCTGCCCCGACGTGCGCAGCATCGTGGGCGGCCTCGGCCACGCCATGACCAACATCATGTTCACCAAGAAATTTGTGGACGAGACAGGCATCAGCACCATGGAGGAGGTCATCGCCAAGAGGTACCCCATCCGCCTCATCACCAAGAAGAACGGCTCTTTGGGCGAGCTGACCGCCGAGCGCGTTATCGAGGCGTGCGGCATCTCCATTAAGGACTTCCAGAGCTT
>JAFUYV010000177.1 GCA_017476945.1 Fretibacterium sp. | reverse complement strand
TTGACCATCAGAAACACCTTACGGGGGCTCCGGAGACTGCCGCACAGCTCCTCGATGCTGTGGCATCCAATGATGTTCTTTCCCGCCGCCCGGCCAGCGATGAAGCGGTCCACCTTCTCCACCGTGCGGTTATAGACCGCGACGGTAAATCCCTTGGACTCCATGTTCATGATCAGGTTCTCGCCCATGACGGCAAGGCCGACCAGGCCGATATCCGCTTTTTTAGTCTCTACGCTCATTCCAATGCGCCTCGCATTTCTCCGATATTTTTCGGAGGCGGAGAGAGGCTCGCCGCCCCCTGCAAGCTGTACGGTGCCGCTCAGTCTTCGATCATCCCGTTGATATCAAACCGGTGGCAGGCTATCAAGTGCCCCGGCGCGATCTCCCGGAGCTTCGGGCAGGACGCGTGGCAGACATCCGCCGCGTAGTTGCAGCGCTTCGAGAAGCGGCAGGCATCCTCCGGGTCGATGGGCGAGCTGATCTCCCCCTTCAGCAGGATGCGGTCCCGTGTCGCGCCAACCTTGGGGATCGGTATGGCGGAGAGCAGCGCCTTGGTGTAGGGATGCGCCGGCGCGCGGAAGAGTTCCTCCGAAGGGGCCATCTCCACCGTCTGGCCAAGGTACATGACCATGATGTCGTCCGAGATGTGGTTGACCACCGCCAGATCATGGGTGATGAAGATGTAGCTGAATCCCAGCTGATGCTGCAGGTCCTGCAGCAGGTTCAGGATCTGAGCCTGGATGGAGACGTCCAGCGCGGACACTGGCTCGTCGCAGATACTAAGCTTGGGCTCCACGGCCAGGGCGCGGGCGATGCCGATGCGCTGCCGGCGTCCGCCGTCCAGCTCGTGGGGATAGGCGTTGATCAGGCGCTGGGCCAGCCCCACCGTATCCATCAGCTCCACCACCCGTGCCTCGATGGCCTGGCGGGTCCCGTACTTGCCCGTCACCTTCACGCCCTCGGCGATGGACTGCATGACCGTGCTCCTGGGGTCCAGCGAGGAAAAGGGGTCCTGGAAGACGATCTGGATGTCGCCGCGCATGGAGCGCATCTCCCGCTTCGAGAGGCTCATCAGGTCCTTCCCCTCGAACAGGATCTCTCCGCTGGTGGGCTCAATCAGGCGCATGACGCAGCGTCCGGTCGTGGACTTGCCGCAGCCGGACTCGCCGACGATACCCAGCGTCTTGCCGCGCTCCAGCTTAAAGGTGATGTCGTCCACCGCGTGCAGCATGCCGCGGCTGGTCTTGAAGTATTTTTTGAGGTTCTTGACCTCAAGGAGGGACTCCGCCATGTTCAAACCTCCTCCCTGTCGATCCTGAAGCCGGGCTCGCTGTAGGCCGAGCACAGCGCAAAATGGGTGTCGCTGAAATATTTGGGCTCCTGGGGCGTCTCAATACATTCAGGCCGCGCATAGGGGCACCGGGGCGCGAAGGCGCAGCCCTTCGGCAGCTTCGTCGGGTCCGGCATCAGGCCGGGGATGGGCCTCAGCTTCGCGGTTCGGTCCTCGATGTTGGGCAGCGAATTGAACAGTCCCTCCGTGTAGGGGTGCTTCGTGTGGTTGAAGATCTCCTCCAGCGTCCCCTCCTCGATGATGCGGCCCGCGTACATAACCGCCACGCGGTCGCAGATCTCGGCGATGATGCCGAGGTCGTGGGTGATGAAGATCATCGAGGTGTCGAACTTCTCCTTCAGGTCGCACATCAGGTCCAGCACCTGGGCCTGGATGGTGACGTCCAGCGCCGTGGTGGGCTCGTCCGCCAGCAGCAGCTTCGGATTGCAGGACAGCGCGATGGCGATGACCACGCGCTGCTTCATGCCGCCGGAGAACTGGTGCGGGTACTCGTACGCCCTCTCACGGGGGATGCCCACAAGCTCCAGCATCTCCTCAGCGCGCTCCCAGGCCTCCGCCTTCGAACATTTGTCGTGCATCATGACGCTCTCCGCAATCTGATCGCCCACGGTGAAGACCGGGTTCAGGCTGGTCATGGGGTCCTGGAAGATCATGGAGACGTCAGAGCCTCGGATCTGCTCCAGCTCCCTCACCGGAGCGTTCAGCACGTCCTTGCCGCAGACGCGGATAGACCCTGACTTGACGACCCCCGGCGGCACCGGCACGAGGTTCAGGATGGCCAGGGCCGTCGTGGTCTTGCCCGCGCCGGTCTCGCCGACCAGGCCCAATATCTCGCCCTTCTTAAGGGTGATGGAGATATTGCTGACGGCCTGCACCGTCTCGTCCTCGGTGACAAAATGCACGGTGAGGTCCCTGACCTCCAGGATATTCCCCTCCACGGCGGGCGCCCGCGATGCGTTCATATCTTGTCTCTTCTCGATCATAGCGCCCCTCCTCAATCCTTAAGCCTCGGGTCCATGGCGTCGCGCAGGCCGTCGCCCACCATGTTGAAGGCCAGCACCGTCAGCATAATCGCCAGCCCCGGGAACAGACACAGGTAGCTGTGGCCCATGATATAGGTCTTGCCGGCCGTCAGCAGCGAGCCCCACTCCGGCGTCGGCGGCTTGATGCCGATCCCCAGGAAGCTCAGGCTCGAAGCCGAGATGATCGCCCCCGCCACGCGCAGCGTAACCTGAACGATGATCGGGGACAGGCAGTTCGGCAGGATATGCACGAAGATGATATAGGCGTCCGTCTTGCCCAGGGCCCGCGCCGCCTCCACGAACTCCGCGTTCTTGACCGTCAGCACGGCGGCCCGGGTGACGCGCGTGAACTGCGGAACCGCGGCGATGCCCACCGCCAGCATCAGGTTGACGGTGTTGCGCCCCAGCAGCGAGACGATGGCGATCGCCATAAGGATGGACGGGATCGCGGAGAAGATGTCCGTGAAGCGCATGATGAGCGTCTCCAGCTTCCCGCCGTAGTAGCCGGCTACGGCCCCCAAGGGCACGCCAATGATCGCGGAGATGATGACCGCCACAAAGCCGATGGCCATGGAGAAGCGCGTGCCATAAACCGTGCGCCAGAACAAGTCACGCCCCATCTCATCGGTGCCGAACCAATGTTTCGCGTTGGGCTGCTGCAATTTTTCGCGCAGGTTCTGCCCAATGACCAGTTCCTGATCCAGCCAAAAATCCACCGTGAGCGCGACGCCGATCAGCACGATCAGAATAAGCAGCCCCAGCATGGCCCCTTTGTTCTTCTTGAAGCGGTGCCAGAGCTCCCCCCCCGCACTGCGGCCCCGGTGGGCGGGCGCCGCCAGAGTTTTTTGCCGCCCGCTCATGCCACAGCTCCTTCCTTTCCGGCAAGGCCCAACGCGGCCGCCCTGGGCCCCGTTTTTCTCCTGCTCCTCTGCCCCCCGGTGGAGTACTCAGCGCGCAGCCTGGGGTCGACAAAGGCGTAGAGGATATCCACGATCAACTGCACGATGCTGATCATCACGGCCGTCAGAATGATGCAGCCCGTGACCGTGGCCGTGTCCCTCTGGTTCACCGCCTCGATGATCAGGCGCCCAACCCCCGGCCAGGCAAAGACGTTCTCCGTCACGACCGCGCCGCCCAGTGCCTTGCCCATCTCCGTCCCGACGACAGTGATGATGGGGATCAGCGCGTTGCGGAGCGCGTGGACGTTGATCACCCGCTTCTCCGGCACGCCCTTGGCTCGGGCGGTGCGCAGGTAGTCCTGCCGGATGACGTCCAACATGCTTGACCGCGTGGTGCGCGTCATGGTGGCCATCAGCCCCGTGCCGACGGTGATTGCCGGCAGGATGAGGGACCATATCCCGTTTAAGTCGCCGCTTGAGGGCAGCCAGTGCAGTTTCTGCGCAAAGAGCACGGCCAGCATCAGCCCCAGCCAGTAGTTCGGCATGGACAGCCCCACCAGCGCCAGCACCATGGAGGCGTTGTCCGTCAGCGAACCGTGGTGGGTCGCCGCGCGGATGCCCAGCGGGATGGACAGCACCACGGCCACCAGCACCGAGGCGCTCGCCAGCTTCAGCGTGGCCGGCAGGCGCTGCAGGTAAAGATCCAGCACGTCTTTTTTGTAGATGATCGACGTTCCCAAACTACCGTGAAACAGATTTTTGATATACAGGAGATAACGGTAAAAAACGGACCGGTCATAGCCGTACTGATGATACAGCTCGGCCAGTTTCTCCTCGCTGAAATCGAGGCCGATCAGATCAAGCGCGTTTCCCTCCGCCATATCCATCATAAAGAACACGATGAACGAGACGCCTATGATGATCGGGATCAACATTAAAACACGTTTGATGATATAACGATGCATAAGCCTTTCCCCTTCCGGCCTGCCAACATCTCAGCGCCCTCTCCGCCGCCTCCGGGCCGCTCAGACGCTGCCTGTAACACATCTTCCCGTCTCTACAAAATCAGGAAGGCCCACTGCCAGCAAGCCTTCCTGATCGTTCAGCTAAATAATTTAAAAGCCCTTATTTTTTGAAAGTCGCATAGGTGAACTCCGGGTAGCCGTCGTTCGCCCAGACGATGCCCTCCACGCCTGCGAGCTGGGCGCCGTTGCGGGAGCCGTAGTAGGACGGGACGTAGATCGCGTTGTCGTGGACGTAGACCTGAACCTCCTTGTAGAGCTTGTCACGGACGGCCGGGTCGCTGGAGGCGGTCGCCTGGAAGAGCTTTTTCTCCACGTCCTCGTTCGCGAGCAGCGCGCGGTTGTTGGAGCCGTTGCCCTTCACCATCAGGCGGTTCACGCCGGTGGGCCACGTCTCAAGCGGGATATTGTGCATAATCATGTCATAGCCGCCCGCGTTGAACTTGGTCTTCGCGTTGACCCCCGCGCCGTCGGTCTCGTCGATGACCACGTTGACGCCGATCTTGCGGCAGGCCTCCTGGATGACCAAGCAGTGGTTCATGTTAATGGACTTTGAGGTGTTGGAGATGAGGTGCAGCTCCGGCAGGGCGCCCCCGGCCTCCTTCTTCGCCTTCTCGACGAGGGCCTTGGCCTCGTCCAGGTTGTAGGACAGGTCAGTCTTGAAGTCGGACGCGGACGCGCGGTAAGGAGCGTCGTAGCCCCACATCGCGCCGTCAGAGACCTCGGCCTCCTCGTCGCCCACCGCGAGGATGACATCCTCGTTGTCGATGGCACGGGCAATCGCCTGACGCAGGTACAGGTTGTCCTTCGCGGCGCCGTTCATCATGTTGAAGGCGAGGAAGTAGTATTTCGCCGGGCCAACGCCGGAGCCGGATTTGAACTCAAGGGCCGGATCGGCCTTCACGGCCTCAACATCCGTCTCGCCGACGGACATCATCGCGTGGACCTCCCTGTTCTGCAGGGCGAGCAGGCGGGAAGAGGCGCTGTCGATATACCGCAGGGTCAGCCGCTTTGCGGTCGGAACCGCACCCCAGTACTTGTCGTTGACGAGGAGCTCAATGGTGTCGCCGGGGATGGTGTGCTCCAGGTCCAGCTTCCAGGGACCGGTGCCGATGGCGCTGCCGTTGTCCGGGTCCGCCTCGCAGCTTTCCTTGTCCTTGACGCCGGCGTACAGCGTGTTGGTCAGGAGGTTGACGAAGTCGGCATTGGGGGCCTTCAAGACGACATTGACGGAGTAATCACCCTGGATATCGCAGTGGTCGTAATAGTTGGCGATGTTCGCGTTGACGTTTGTGCTAAGGGTGTACGCCACGTCGGCCGCGGTGAAGGCGTTGCCGTTGTGGAAGACGACGCCCTCGCGAAGGTCAAGGTGCAGGACGGTCGCCTCGTCTCCAACCCATTCCCACTTGACGGCCAGCGCGGGCTCCAGTTCCTTGGTGACCTTGTTGTAGTTGATAAGCTCGTCATAGACCAGGCGGTTCAGCACCGACGAATCGTTGCCGCTGGGCTCGAAGTTGGTCGGCTTGGTGTCGATGGCTACGACGATATGCTCCTCGTAGTCCGCCGCCACGGCAACCCCTCCGCAGGCCGCCAGGACCATCGCCGCCCCCAGCAGGGAGACGAGTACAACTACCGAACGCTTTTTCATAAAACATCCCCTCCTTATGAATTTAGCGAAACACCGCACTCGGCCGAAGCCGCGCACGAATACGCACAATGACATAATGCAACAATGGACAAAGGCAATTATACTGGCTCACGCCGCAAGCGTCAATCATCCGGCCTCAGGTTTCCGCCCCGCGGCATGGATGATTTCATGCCGGAATTTAATGCTGGTATAATGCATTTGAAGGGACACGGGCAGCGAAGGAGCATCGAACAGCCTCGCGGCGCAGGTGATTTGATATGAAAACAGATAAATTTTCCTATAAGGTGTTTTTCGAGCGCGTTTTTGACCCCATCGCCCTCTACCGCACCAGGGAGAAGGCCCGGCCGGTAGACGTAGGGGGAATCGTCTTCTTTGACGTCAATCCCGCCTATGAGCGCGTGATGAAGGTAAAGCGCGGCGACATCATTGGGCGCAGCTTTCTTGAGGTCTGGCCGATGGCGGAGGAGCGCTGGGCCAGTATCGTGGCCGACAGCGTCAACCAGGGCCGCACCATGCGGTGCGAGGGGGAAAGCCGCGACACGCGGAGCTACCTGGAGGCGATTGCCTTTCCCCTCTCGGAGGACATGGCGGCCGCGATCTTCCAGGACAGGACGGAATGGAAACGGTCGGATGATGCCCTGAAACGTCATCAGGAGGAGCTCCGCGCACTGGCGACGCGGCTCACCCTCAGTGAGGAGAACACGCGGCGCGCCATCGCGACGGACCTTCACGACCAGATGGGCTATAAACTAGTGTCCCTGCTCAACAGGCTGAGGGCGCTGCAAGGCCGCGCATTGCCCCCCGGCGCCGGGGACGAGGTTCGGGACCTGATCGCGGACACGGAGCGGATCATCGCCGGGAGCAGGGACCTGATCTTTGAGCTGAGCCCGCCTATCCTGAAGGAGATCGGCCTCAACCCCGCGCTGGAGACGCTGGCGGGGAACCTGCTGGAGCCTCGGGGCATCCGCTGGAAATTCAGCGCCAGGGGGGAAATGGATAAGTTCTGTGTTGATGACGCCATCTGCGTCCTTCTCTATCGCATGACGCGGGAACTGCTGCTCAACGTCATCAAACACTCGGAGGCGACACAGGTCATGGTCACGGTGAACCGCGGGCCGGGCCGGATCACGGTCATCGTGGAGGACAACGGGCGTGGTTTTCCGCGGAACTTCAACCTCCTTGAACCTCCTTACGCGGGACACGTGACGGACTCGCGGGAGGGACTCGTCCACGGCTTCGGCCTGTTCAGCATCCGTGAGCGCCTGCTCCCCATCGGCGGGAGCCTCAAGGTCATCTCGGAGCCGGGGGCCGGCGCGATGGTCGTGATGTCGTGCCCCTTGACGCTCAGGCCGGAACAGGCGGAGGAAGCCCAATGACGCGCATCTTCCTCGCGGATGATCATGACCTGTTTCTGGAGGGCATGAAGGAGCTGATCGGCAAAATTCCGGGGCTGGAGCTCGCCGGCCAGGCGCGCGACGGGCTTCAGGCCGTGGAGCAGGCGGCGCTCACGATGCCGGACGTCATCCTGATGGACATAACCATGCCCCGTTTGAACGGCATCCAGGCGACACGCCAGATCCACGAAAAATTTCCGGACATGAAGGCGCTGATCCTTTCCATGCACAACAACCGGGAGTTCGTCGCGGAGAGCCTTAAGGCTGGGGCGCGCGGCTATATTCTGAAAGAATGTACTTCCGACGAGCTCAATCTGGCCATCCAAAACGTGATCCAGGGGCGTTATTACATCGCTCAGGCTGCACTGCCCCTGATCATCAACGACTATCTGCGCCTGCTGCGGACCAGCGACAGCGTTTCGGAGTCCCCGCTGTCGGGCCGTGAGCGGGAGATCCTGAAGCTGCTCGTCGATGGGAGCAACTCTAAACAGATCGCCAGCCAGCTTTCCATCAGCAAAAATACGGTTGATACACACCGGCGGCGCATTTTAGACAAGACCGGGTGCAACAACCTGGCCGAGCTGACGCGCTACGCCCTCCGCAGCGGATATATCGTGCCGCTCTGAATTTAATCGCTCGCGCCGCGGGGCTGATTCTGAAATTCAGGCCGAAGCTCGCGCGTCCGGCGGGCCTCGCTGGGAAAGGCCTATGGCCCCCGCGGAGGGAGGAAGAGTCGATGACCTTGTCGTCCCCAAGGTAAAATGCGATGTGACCGCTCCAGCGGAGAACTATGCTGTTTCTTTCCGGCCTTTCACGCTGAAGAAGGAGTCGTTGGCAACAAATATATGCTATCATACTCTTAAGCGATGAGTCAGAAAACAACAGAAAAAATAAAATCAAGGGGGAACCGTAATTGAGAAAAGTCTTTGCGTGTTGCAGCCGGAGGGCTCCTCACCCCCGCGCTTTGCGGGAGCACGTTCACGGCCCTCAAGAGCGGCGATGAAACGGAGGGGCCCAGCGCCGGCATGGATTACCAATTTACGACGACATCGTCTGACGTGTGCTGCCGCAGGCTCTTTCACCGCTGGGCACAGGCGTCAGCCGCACAGGAGGAAAAGCTGATATGGGAGAAACAAGGACGACGATTATTCTTGTGCGTCACGGGGAGTGCAGCGCAAACCGCGAAGAAAGATTTCGAGGACGCTGCGACTTTGAACTCAATGATCTGGGGCACAGGCAGGCCAGGCAGGTTGCGGAAGCTCTTCAAAAGCTGAAGCCCCTGGCCCTCTACTCCAGTCCCCTGCGCCGGGCAATCCAGTCTATCGCACCTGCTGCCCGAACACTGGGGCTTGAGATGCACATCGAGGAAGACCTGACGAACATCTCCTTCGGCGCATGGGAAGGTCAGAGGAAGTCCGACATTGCGCGCGAGCAGCCCGAACTGTGGGCGCTGTGGAAGCAGCGTCCGGAAGAGCTCTCATTCCCCGGCATGGAGAGCCTGGACGCCGTGGGCAAACGGAGCCGCGCCGTTCTGGACAGACTGGTCCAGGTCCACGCCGGAGAGACGATCGCCCTGTGCACCCACCGGACCGTGCTGAAGCCTCTGGTCTCCTACTGCCTGGACATGACGCCGCCCTGGTTCTGGAAGCTTCACTTTGACACAGCGTCCATCTCGATCCTCGTGCACGATGAGCGCGGCTATTCCCTGTTCAGCCTGAACCGCATCGATCATCTGACGGAGCTCAACAGAGAATGGAACTGATGGATAAGATTTGGCCGGTCGTCATCATCGTCGCCTCAAATTGTTTCTATAATATCTGCACAAAGTCCACGCCGGAGGACGTCAACGCTTTCGGCGCCCTGCTGGCCACTTACCTGACAGCCGCCGCGGTCACCGCCGTCCTCTTCCTCTGCGACATCAAGTTTGAAAACGTATTTTCCGAGATGTCGAAGGTCAACTGGACCTCCTTTATTCTGGGAGCCGCAGTCGTTGGACTTGAGGTAGGTTACATCCTCCTCTACCGGGCCGGTTGGCAAATCAGCTCCGGCGCTTTAGTGGCCAATATCTGTCTCGCCTTTGCCCTGATCCTTATCGGCGCGCTGCTCTACAAGGAACAAGTCACGGTCCGTCAGGTCCTCGGCGTTGGGGTCTGCCTCATCGGCCTCATCCTGATCCGATAAAAACCGCGACC
Source organism: Fretibacterium sp. (assembly GCA_017476945.1). Taxonomy (GTDB): domain Bacteria; phylum Synergistota; class Synergistia; order Synergistales; family Aminobacteriaceae; genus JAFUYV01. The sequence continues at coordinate 186 of JAFUYV010000177.1, read as the reverse complement.
CCAAGTTTCATGCCCCGGAACCACCGGTGTAACGGGGGAACGGTGGAGAGAAAGCCGTTTACTTGCCCGTCCTTATGAGGGGGATGACGTTAATCACCGGCTCCTCATAAGGATGGACTTTTTTGATCGCCGCGATCGTATCATCAAGACGGTCAAAACGGCAGGTCACCTCCACCTTCAGCTCTG
>JAFUYV010000021.1 GCA_017476945.1 Fretibacterium sp. | reverse complement strand
CATCGGGCTGACGACGCCGCCGGTGGGCGTGTGCCTGTTCATCACGTCCTCCATCGGGAAAATCTCGATCGCCCGCGCCACGAGGGCCGTGATGCCGTTCCTCATCTGCAACCTCGTCGTGCTGCTGCTGGTGACGTACTGCCCGCCCGTGACAATGTGGCTGGTCGGGCTGCTCTATTGAAGCTCAGGGGGAAAGGATTCCCTGAAATCCCCGATGGGCTGTAACCGACCTGAAGCTTTTTCAAAAATTTAAGGAGTGAAAGACGATGTCTGAAAAATATGTGTACAGTTTAAAAGAGGGCGACGGGGACCAGCGGCTTCTGCTGGGCGGAAAGGGCGCGAACCTGTGCCGCATGGCCCAGAGCGGACTGCCCGTTCCCCCCGGCTTTATCCTCACGACAGAGGTCTGCCGCCGCTACATGAAGGATCCCGCCATCATGGACGATGTGTGGGATGATGTGAGGCGCTCCGTGGCGGAGCTGGAGCGTGAGACGGGCAAAGGCTTCGGCAGCGCGGAAAACCCGCTTCTGGTCTCCGTGCGGTCCGGCGCGCCCATTTCCATGCCCGGAATGATGGAGACAATCCTGAACCTCGGCCTGAACGATCAAACCGTCCAGGGGCTCGCCGCCAGCTCCGGGAGCCGGCGCTTTGCCTTCGACAGCTACCGCCGCTTCATCCAGATGTTCGCCAACGTCGTGGATGGGGTAGACATCAGCCTCTTTGAGGGTGCCCTGGCCGCCTGCCGCCGCCACGCTAACGTCGAGCAGGACTATCAGCTTCCGGCCGAAGTGCTGGAGAAGCTCATCGCGGAATACAAGGCCATCTATAAGGAGGCCACGGGCCGGGATTTTCCGTCCGACCCGTGGGAACAGCTCCGCCGGGCCATTGAGGCCGTGTTCAAGAGCTGGAACATCCCCCGTGCCGTCACTTATCGCAGGATAAATAAAATCGACGACGCCCTCGGCACGGCCGTCAACGTCATCTCCATGATCTTCGGCAACCTGGGGGACGATTGCGGAACGGGCGTTTGCTTCACCCGCAACCCCTCCACGGGCGAGGACAAGCTCTACGGGGAGTTCCTCATCAACGCCCAGGGCGAGGACGTTGTGGCGGGGATACGCACCCCCATGCCCATCAGCCAGCTTGAGACGGCCATGCCGGATATCTACAGAGAACTGTGCCGTCTGACCAAGCAGCTTGAGAGCGCCTGCCACGAGATGCAGGACATCGAGTTCACCATTGAGCGCGGCAAGCTCTTCCTGCTTCAGACCCGCGCGGGCAAGCGCACCGCGGCGGCGGCCGTCAAAATCGCGATGGACATGGTGAGCGAGGGCCTTATCGACACCCGGACCGCCGTCTCCCGAGTGTCGCCGGAACAGGTGGAGCAGCTTCTGCATCGCCAGGTGGATAAGGACGCGCCGCAGGACGTCATCGCCGTCGGGCTTCCCGCGTCGCCGGGCGCCGGGGCGGGGATGCTGGTCTTCTCCGCGGACGAGGCGGAGAAGTGGGCACGTCAGGGCAAATCCGTCATCCTGTGCCGTCCTGAGACGAGCCCGGACGATATTCATGGGCTCTTCGCGGCCAACGGCGTCGTCACCAGCCGGGGTGGGATGACCAGCCACGCTGCGGTCGTGGCGCGGGGCATGGGCAAGCCTGCGGTCTGCGGCTGTGAGGAGGCCGTCATCGACCTTGAGACGAACACCCTCATAACGCGGGGGCGGACATTCCGGAAGGGGGATGTCGTCACCATTGACGGAACGTCCGGCCGCGTGCTGGCGGGCGAGGCGAAGATGATGGACGCGACGTTCTCCGACAGCTTCAAGACGCTGCTCTCCTGGGCGGACGAGGCGGCGGAGGGCAGAAAGACACAGGTCTGGGCCAACGCCGACACCCCCGAGGACGCGAGGAAGGCGCGTGAGTTCGGCGCGAGGGGCATTGGGCTCTGCCGCACGGAGCATATGTTCATGGGGGCGGACCGTCTGCCCGTGATGCAGCGCCTGATCGCGGCCCTGGGCGACAGCGACGCCGCGGAGCGCGGGGAGGCCCTTTCAAAGCTGAAGGTCATGCAAAAGGAGGACTTCCTTGGGATATTCCGGGCGATGGATGGGCTTCCCGTCATCATCCGCCTGCTGGACCCGCCGCTGCATGAGTTCCTTCCCAAGGAACCCAACGTCATCAAGGAGCTGGACGGGCTGGAAAAGGCCGGGAAGGGCGGCACTCCTGAGGCAGATGCGTGGAGAAAAACCCTGACTAAAATTCACCAGCTTCACGAGAACAACCCGATGCTGGGCTTCCGCGGCTGCCGCCTGGGGATGATCTACCCGGAGATCTATGAGATGCAGATCAACGCCATCTTCGAGGCCGTGGTGGAGCTGGCGCGGGACGGCGTGGCCGTGAAGCCTGAGGTCATGATCCCGCTCGTCGGAACAAGGGCGGAGATGAAATTCTTTAGGGAGATGGCCGACCGCATCGCCGCCAGGGTCATGAACACTACGGGCGTGAAGTTCTCGTACCTCGTTGGGACAATGATCGAGGTCCCGCGCGCGGCCCTCGTGGCGGACCAGCTCGCGGAGTACGCGCAGTTCTTCAGCTGCGGCACCAACGACCTGACACAGACGACGTTTGGGTACTCTCGCGACGACGCGGAGAGCAAGTTCCTTTTCCAGTACCTCGACAAGGGCGTGTTCAGAGAAAATCCCTTCAGCGAGCTGGACCGCGACGGCGTCGGCGGCCTGATAGAGCTCGCGGTGAAGAGGGGCCGGGGCGTCAAGCCGGACCTCTCCATCGGTATCTGCGGTGAGCACGGGGGAAACCCGGCGAGCATCGCTTTTTGCAGCGCCGTGGGGCTGAACTACGTGAGCTGCTCCCCGTTCCGCGTGCCCGTGGCTCGCGTTGCGGCGGCCCATGCCGCGCTTGGGGTGCTGAAGTAAAAGCGCCAAGGGGGGCGGCCCCCCGTCCCCCTCATGAACTGACAAGGAGTGATGAGACGGTGTTTGAACTGATCTGTAATGTGCTTCTCTGGCTGGGGCTGGCCTACACCTGGTTCTTCGACGTGCTGGAGGCCCCCGTGCCCACCCGTGTGGCCCGCAACCCCTACAGCCTCCAGCCCGACGTGTGGCCAAAGGTCATCATCGGTCTGCTGCTGGTCTGCGTGGCGCTCAATGTCCACAGGATTCTCCGCAAAAACGAGGACAATCCGGACTTCACCTTGAGCGCCTTTTGGGCCAGCGCGAGGCGTTTCCTGTTCAGCAAGATCTTCCTGGGCATCCTCATCGTGGTGGGGGCCGGGCTCGTCCTTGAGCCCCTGGGCTATATGGCGACGTGCTTCCTGGTGCTGTTCCTCTACGGTCTGCTGCTGGGCGAGCGCCGCGTCATTCGCCTTTTCCTCATGTCGGCCCTGATCACCCTGCTGCTCTACGTGGTGTTCAGCGTTTTGCTTTCGGTGAACCTGCCGCGCGGCACGATCCCCGAGATGCGCGAGTTCGCGCTCCGCGTTGAGCTGCTTATAGCCCAGGCAAAATCAGCCCTGGGACTGTTATAGGAGGCCTCCTCATGTCTAGCTGGGAATTATTAGTCAGCGGTTTCAGCGTCCTGGCCAACCCCTACACACTTCTGATGGTGGTTTTGGCTATCGTGATGGGGACCGTCTTCGGCGCGCTCCCCGGCGTCAGCGCCACCATGGCCGTGGCCCTGGGCCTGCCCTTCACCTACAACATGGAGCCCGTGCCGGCCATCGTATTCCTCGTGGCGATCTACTGCTCCTCCATCACGGGCGGCAGCATCACGGCCATCCTGTTCAAGATCCCCGGCGTGCCCTCCAGCGCCCCGACGACCTTTGACGGCTACCCCATGGCGCAGCGCGGCGAGGCGGGCAAGGCCCTGGGCATCGCCCTCGGCAGCTCCGCCATCGGCGGGCTTGTGGCGGCCCTGTGTATGCTTCTCCTCTCGCCCCAGCTCACCCAGGCGGCCCTGTCCTTCAGCGCGTCGGACATCTTCGCCATCACCTTCATGGGGCTTTCCATCCTGACGTGCCTGGACTCGAAGAACATCCTGCGCACGGTCATCTCCGGCCTGCTGGGCCTGCTGCTGGCCTGCATCGGCACGGACCCGATGTACGCCGTCCAGCGCATGACCTTCGGCTCGCCGCAGCTCCTCGCGGGGCTTGAGATGATCCCCGTCCTCATCGGCGTCTTCGCCGTGACGGAGGTGCTGAAGCAGACGGGCAAGGGCAAGCGGCTGGACGCCGGTGAGGGCATCGGCGGCGGCAGCGTCAGCACAAAGATGCCCACGTTCGGCGAGTGGTGGGGCATCAAGTGGCTGCTGGCGCGCTGCTCCGTCATTGGGACGATCATCGGCATCCTGCCGGGCGCGGGCGCGACCATCGCGTCCTTCCTGTGCTACTCGTCGGAGACGAAGATGTCGAAGCACCCGGAGAAGTTCGGCACGGGCATCATCGACGGCATCGCGGCGTCGGAGACGGCGAACAACGCGGCCACGGGCGGCGCGATGGTGCCGCTTCTGTCGCTGGGCATCCCCGGCGGAAACGCCGCTGCGGTGATGATGAGCGCGCTGGTGCTGAAGGGCGTGCAGCTGGGGCCGCTGCTGCTGACGAACCAGCCGGAATACTTGTCAGCGACGTTCGCGTCGATGGTGGTGACGAACATCCTGATGGTGTTCGTGGCGATCGGCATCGCGAAGGTGTTCGCGAAGATATTGGCGGTGCCGTACTCGTACCTTGGGCCGATCATCATCATGCTGGCGATCATCGGGTCGTACGCCACGAACATGGCCGTG
>JAFUYV010000176.1 GCA_017476945.1 Fretibacterium sp. | reverse complement strand
TCCTGTGATAGCTCCAAGAAAATCCCTCCTCTGTCCAGTGTTCCTTCAAGGAGCGCCTTGCTTACCGAAATGGACCTTGGATACAGGAAAAATTATAATATCAAGTTTTTTTAAATGTCAATAATCCTCTCTTCAGAGGACGCCGGGGAACGGCTCGAGGCTGCGCTGCAAGATCCCGTGCATCTGCGCGATGGCCACGCCATAGTTGACGATGGGCACGCCGGCCTGCGCGGCCCGTTCAAGGCGGCTTTGCATCTCCCGCCCGTTCAGCGTGCAGCCGCCGCAGTGCACGACGAGCGCATAATTCCGAAGTTCATCGACGCCAGGAAAATCCCCGCCCGACATGAAGGAGTACTCCGGCTTAACCCTGGAGTACTTCTCAATCCACGCGGGCAGCTTCACCGTCCCGATGTCGCCACACTGCCGGTGGTGCGTGCACCCCTCGGAGATCAGCACCTTGTCCCCGCCCTTCAGGTCCGCCAGTTTCTCAGCGCCCCGCACCAGCGCCGGCAGGTCGCCCTTGTAGCGTGCAAAGAGGATGGAGAAGGAGGTCAGCGGGACTGAGCCCGGCACATCGCGCGCCACGCGCCCGAAGGCCTGAGAATCCGTGACAACCAGCCGGGGCGGGACGGAGAGGCGGAGCAGGGCCTCCTTCACCTCCGTGTCCTGGCAGGTCATCGCCATGCAGTGCGCGTCCAGGATATCCCGGATCACCTGCTGCTGCGGAAGAATGAGGCGGCCTTTAGGCGCGGACTCGTCAATGGGGACGACTAACACCACGACGTCGCCGGGGCTCAACAGGTCCGCGACAAGGGGCCTTGAGGCCTCACGTCCCTTCGCCAGCGCCGCGAGCCTCTCCTTCAGCTCGCGGACCCCCTCTCCCATGAGGGCGCTGACGTAAATCTCGTTTTCTTTCAGCGGGGGCCTCTCCGTCAGCAGGTCCGCCTTGTTGTGCGCCACAACACAGGGCACCCTGCGCTCATCGAACAGGGCCATGAGCTCCCGGTCCAGCCCCGTCAGGCCGGTGGGCGCGTCCAAAACCAGGACAGCGGCGTCGCACTCCGCGAGGACCCGCCGGGCCCGCCCGGCCCTCTGCGAGCCCAACGCTCCCTCGTCGTCCAGGCCCGGAGTGTCGATGATGACAACCGGGCCAAGGGGCAGGAGCTCCATCGCCTTGCGGACAGGGTCTGTGGTCGTCCCCTTCACGTCGGAGACGACCGAGAGCGCCTGCCCCGTCACGGCGTTGACGAGGCTGGACTTGCCGGCGTTCCTCACGCCGAAGAACCCGATGTGCAGCCTCTCGCCGGAGGGCGTGTCGTTCAGGCCGGCCATTTTTAGAACCGGAAATCCCTTCGGTCGGAGTTCTTAATCGCCTCAATGTTCTCGCGGGCCACCTCGCGAACCTTCTCGTTGGGGATCTTGGCCAGCTCCCTCTCGACCATCTCATAGCCCACGCGCTTCGTCTCCGGGCTGGCGTAATCCTCCAGGTACTCGGTGAGGGTCATCAGCGCGTTGGGGTGGCAGCAGTTCAGGATCTGTCCGCTCTTGCAGAGGCTCATGAAGCGGTCACCCGTGCGGCCCGCGCGGTAGCATGCTGTGCAGAAGGAGGGGATGTGCCCGTTGTCCATCAGCCAGCGGATGACCTCGTCCAGCGTACGCTGGTCGGAGACGTCGAACTGCTCCGTGTCGTGAGGGCGCTCCGCCTCGGTGTAACCGCCGACGGACGTCCGCGACGCGCCGCTGACCTGCGAGATGCCCACCTGGAGCATCTTTGCGCGGACGGCCTCACTCTCCCGCGTGGAGACGATCATGCCCGTGTAGGGCACGGCCAGCCGGATGCAGGCGGCGATCTTCGTGAAGATCTCGTCGGGGATGGAATTGTTGAAGGCCTCCGGGTCGATATCGTCCGCGGGCTTGACGCGCGGCACGCTGATGGTGTGGGGCCCAACGCCGTGGACAGCCTCCAGATGCTCCGCGTGCATCAGGAGCCCCGCAAACTCGTACTTATACCCCTGGAGCCCAAACAGCACGCCCAGCCCCACGTCGTCGATGCCGCCTTCCATCGCGCGGTCCATCGCCTCGGTGTGATAGGCGTAGTCGTGCTTGGGGCCGGTGGGGTGCAGTTCAAGGTAGCCCTCCTTGTTGTACGTCTCCTGGAACAGGATGTAGGTCCCGATGCCGGCGTCCTTCAGCCTGCGGTAGTTCTCCACCGTCGTGGCGGCGATGTTCACATTGACGCGGCGAATGTCGCCGTTCTTGTGGTGGACGCTGTAAATGGTGTGGATGCAGTCCAGGATGTACTCGATGGGGTTGTTCACGGGGTCCTCGCCGGCCTCGATGGCCAGCCGCTTGTGTCCCATGTCCTGGAGCGCGATAACCTCGGCCCGCACCTCGTCCTGGGTCAGCTTCTTGCGCGGGATGGTCTTGTTCTTCGTGTGGTACGGGCAATAGAGGCAGCCGTTGACGCAGTAGTTCGACAGGTACAGCGGCGCGAAGAGCACGATGCGGTTGCCATAGAAGGCTAATTTTATCTCCTCCGCGACCTGGTACATCTTTTCGATCTTCTCCGGGATCTCACACGCCAGCAGGACGGACGCCTCGCGGTGCGTCAGCCCCGCACAGGTACAGCCATTGCCCTTCTTCTGCGGACGGGCCTTCTCCAAAAGCTGGTCGATGAGCTCCACGTCGTCCTTGTGGGCCTCGGCGTAAGCCAGCGTCTCAAGAATCTCCTCGTGGTTGATAAATTCCTCAGCTTTTAATGATTTGGGGTCGTACACAGCCATGTATAGATAACATCCTTTCTTATGGGTCAGAAGTCTTCTTCCCCGTTAGAATATCTTGTTGCTTATTATATGAGCCTGATATCCCCCCGATCCTCCACGATCTCATATCCGATGGAGCGCATCCTCTGGTTCAGGCAGTGTTTGCACTGCGCGGACTCCTCGCCTGTGCAAATTTTACCGTCATAAAGCTCGTACTTCTTACGCACGGACACCGGCGACAGGTTTGGCATCACGACGTTAGCCCCGGCCTGGATGCCCATCTCCCGCCCCAGCGGATGGATCGTGCCCAGCGCCGTCGTGGACGGGAGCAAAACGGGCGGATGGATCAGGCGGATGATCGATAAAAGATAGCACGTCAGCTCGACCGTCCCGGCGGGCGCGTCCCGGAACGGCGTGTCCCGGTGGGGGATGAAGGGCCCAATGCCGCACATGTCCGGCTTGAACGTCTCGATAAACTTCAGGTCCTCCGCCAGGTGTGCGGCGGTCTGATATGGCGAGCCCACCATGAAGCCGCAGCCCACCTGATAACCCAGCCCGCGCAGCTCCGCCAGGCAGCGCATACGGTTGTCGAAGGACATCTCCGGCGGGTGCAGCCGGGCGTAATGCGCCTTGTTCGCCGTCTCGTGGCGCAGCAGGTAACGGTCCGCCCCGGCCTCGCGCAGCCGCCTGTAGCTCTCAAAACTCCTCTCCCCCATCGAGAGAGTGATGGCGCAGTCCGGGTGGCGCGCCTTTATCCCGGCCACGAGGCCGCACAGCACCTCGT
>JAFUYV010000175.1 GCA_017476945.1 Fretibacterium sp. | reverse complement strand
GTTGCGGTTCACGCGGATGTAGCACGGCCCATCGAGCTTTGCCATGGCCTTGACCGTCTTCTTCGTCTCCCAGTAGTCCGCCGGGGAGAACACCTTCATGTTCGGCAGCACGCGCATCAGCGCGATGTCGTCCACGGACTGATGGGTCTTGCCGTCGCCGAAGTCCGAGAGCCCCGCGGAGGAGCCGCAGATCTTCACGTTCAGGCGCGGTATCGCCACGGAGGAACGGATCTGGTCGTAGGGCCGTCCGCTGGCGAACACGGCGAAGGTGCTGGCGAAGGCCACGTGCCCCGTCAGGGCCAAGCCTGCCGCCGCGGAGATCATGTTGGCCTCCGCGATCCCCATCTGGAAATACCGCTCGGGGAACTCCGCCCCGAACATGTTGGACATGGTGCTCTTGCCCAGGTCGGCCTCCAGGGCGACGATCTTCTTGTCCTCGCGGCCCAGTTCAACCAAGGCTTCACCATAAGCCTTGCGCATGCTCATCTTGCTCATGGTTTACGCCTCCTCCTTCATCTTTTTGACCATTTCCTGCGCCACCTTGTACTCCTCCTCGTTCATGGCGGCGTTGTGATAGGCGGCCTTGCCCTCGGCGAACGGGAAGCCCTTGCCCTTAATCGTGTTGGCGATGATGGCGGTGGGCTTGCCCTTGCACGCCTTCGCCTGGTCCAGCGCGTCCAGGATCGCCGCCATGTCGTGCCCGTCGATCTCAATGACGTTCCAGCCAAAGGCCGCCCACTTGTCCCGGATGTGTCCGGCGGGCATCACCTTGTCGGAGGTATCTGTGGCCTGCACGTGGTTGTCGTCGATGATGGCGACCAGGTTGTCCGCCTTGTAGGCCGCGCCGGCCATCGCCGCCTCCCAGATCTGCCCCTCGTCCAGCTCGCCGTCTCCGACAACGCAGAACACGCGCGAATCGCTCCCCTCCAGGCGCAGCCCAAAGGCCATGCCCAGCGACACGCTCAGGCCCTGGCCCAGCGAGCCGGTAACGGCCTCGATGCCGGGGGTGTGGTCCATGTCCGGGTGCCCCTGGAGCGTTCCGTCCAGCGTCTTGACCTTGTGCAGGTCGTCATGGCTGACGTAGCCCAGCTCCACGAACGCGGCGTACTGCGCCAGCACCGAGTGGCCCTTGGAGAACACGCAGCGGTCCCGGCGCGGGTCCTTCGGGTCCTTGAAGACCTTCATGTGCTTGAAGTACAGCGCGGCGACCACGTCCATTATGGAGCTGCTGCCGCCCAGATGCCCCACCTTCCCAGGCGGGATCATCTCGATGAGGTTGCCGCGCAGGGTGGCGGCGATCCTCTTCAGATCGTGAATTTCCTTCTCAGAATATGCCATGCTTAACCTCTCCCTAGTAGCAGGTGACGCCGCCGTCAACCGGCAGGGCCACGCCGTTAATGAAGCTCGCCTCGTCGCTGGCCAGATAGAGCACCGCGTTCGCCACATCCGCGGAGGTGGCCAAACGGCCCAAGGGCACCTCGCCCAGCCGCTCCGCCTTGCGCTCCGGGTCCTTGAACAGGATTTGCACGAAGGGCGTGTCCACGGTGCTGGGGTGGATGGAGTTGCAGCGCACGCCGTCCTTCGCGTAGCGGGAGGCGATGGCCTTGGTCAGCAGAGTCACCGCGCCCTTGGAGGCCGTATAAGCCTCAGGGGTGTACTTGTGGCCGATCAGGCCACACACGGACGACGTGTTGATGATCACGCCGCCGCCCTGCTTCCGCATGACGGGGATCGCGTACTTGCAGCCCAGGAACGCGGAGCCGGTGTTGACCTTCATCATCGTGCACCACTCGTCGATGCTCATCTCCTCGATGGGCTTGCGGATGTTGATGCCGGCGTTGTTCACCAGTACGTCCAGCCGCCCGCAGGTCTCCACGGCCTTGTCCACCGCCGCCTTCCAGTCCGCCTCGCTGGTCACGTCCGCCTTGAAGAACCAGGCCGCGCCACCCCCGGCGACGATCTCATCGGCGGTCTGCTGTCCCTTCTCCGCGTCCAGGTCCAGGATGAATACCTTCGCGCCGTGTTTGCACAGCAGCCGGGCCATCTCGCTGCCCAGGCCCCCGCCCGCGCCGGTGATGATCGTCACCTTATCCTTGACGTTCATCGGAAGTCTCTCCTTTCTATCGTTGCTATCGTTACAAGCATGAGAAAGGGACAGGGAGCCCACAGCCTCCCGTCCCCTCATCGTCAATGATACCACTAACCGACCTCGCCCGCCAACTCCGCCTTCGCGCTCTTGATGGTCTTGAGCGCGCCGGAGATCAGCGAGTACGCCACCACGACCAGCAGGATGTCGCCCACCACGCGGGTCAGGACGTTACCGCCCATCGTCAGCGACTGCCGGAAGTTCGTGTCCGCCGTGCCGCCCAAAATCAGGCCCAACGTCAGCGGCGCCAGCGGGAAGTTCATCTTCCTGAGCAGGAAGCCAATCACGCCGAACACCAGCGCCAGCTTGATGTCAAACAGGTTCAGGCGCGAGGCGTAGGCCCCGACCACGGTGAGCGTCACGATGATGGGCATCAGCACCTTGCGGTTGATCTGCAGAATCTTGACCATCGGCTTGGTCAACACCAACGCCAATAACAGCATCACGACGGCGGCAACGGCCAGCGTCAGGCCGACGGTGTACACGAAGGCCGGGGCCTTCACCGTCAGCATGGGGCCGGGCTGCACTCCGTGGAGGTTCAGCGCCGCCAGGAACATGGCCGCCTGGGTGGAGCCGGGGATCGCCAGCGTCAGCATGGGGATCATGGCGCCGGGGATACAGGCGTTGTTCGCCGTCTCCGAGCAGGCCAGGCCCTCAAAGCTGCCCCTGCCAAAGTTCGCGCGGTCCTTGCCCCGGGACTTGCCCGTGGAGTAGGACATCCACGCGGCGATGTCCTCGCCCGCGCCGGGGATCGCGCCGATGCCGCAGCCGATCAGGGACGAGCGGAACAGGGGCCGAAGGAGCTGCTTGAGCTCCTCCTTGTTGGGAAGGATCGTGCCCATGTGCGAGTTGACCTGGACCGGCGTCCGGTCCTGAAGCACCGTCAGCACCTCCGCTATGCCGAACAGACCGATCAACGCGGGAATCAGCTCCACGCCGGACTGAAGCTGGTCAACGAACACAAAGCGTCCGGCATTGTAAATCTGCTCAACGCCGATGAGCGCCACGAAGAAGCCGAGGAAGCCCGCCAGCCAGCCCTTGAGGGGCGAGCAGTCCACGGACAGGTTGCCGCAGATGGTGATGCCGAAGAGGGCCAGCAGGAACATCTCCCACTTGCCGAACTTCAGCGCGATCTGGGAGATGAACGGCGTG
>JAFUYV010000174.1 GCA_017476945.1 Fretibacterium sp. | reverse complement strand
ATCCTGGGCTGGCGGCGCGGCGTGGCAAACGCCGTCGCTGATTGAGTTCTTTAAGACCGCCAACGCCTCCACGGGTTTCCACGAGATGGGACACCATATCCTGCGCGTTATGGTGGATGTCTCCAAACTTGATGGGGCGTCGGCGCAGCTCAAGGACGACATCAACACCATTCTTGACCACGCTGGCGTGACGATGGAGGAGTTTGAGACCGACCGCGACAAGCGCACACAGGCGCATGAATACTTTGCCCGGAGCTGGGAGACGTACCTCAGCGAGGGCAAGGCCCCGACACCGGAGCTTCAAGGCGCGTTTGACAGGATCCGCCAGTGGATGATTGAGGTCTATCATGACGTGGTGCAGGCGTTGGGGATTGAGCTCAGCGACGAAATGAGGGACGTGTTTGACCGCATCCTCGCCACGCCGGACCAGTTGGCCGAACAGCGGCAGATTGGAAACATCGCGTTGGAGGAAATGGCGCGGGCGGAGGAAATGAAGAAGACCGCCGGGGAGATTGAGGAGCTGGAGGCGCAAATCGCGGCGGAGCCGGAGGAAGAGGCAGACCAGGCCCCCATGCCGGAGGACGAGGAGCAAAAGGCCCTTGACGAGGTGGGCGCATGGTTTGACGAACAGGCGCGGCTTAAAGAACAGGGCGAGTCCGATTATCCCGCGGACTGGGGTGAAGTGGAGCCTGACTCCAGGGGCGAGGCGTATGACCAGATCATCGGCCCACAGGGCGCGGAGCGGCTGGACGCCGAAGACGCCGGGAACCGTATTGATAACCTCGGCATGGCACGGCAGATGGAGGAGGCGGGAAAGGACAAAAAGACCATCCGCCTGGCCACGGGATGGGAACGCGGCACAGACGGTAAATGGAAGTTTGAAATTTTGGACGGAGAACTCCGGCAAGAGAACGTCAAGGAGGACAGCATAACAACGCTGGGTGAAATCTATGACGCGCCGGAACTGTACGCGGCTTATCCTGAACTGAAAGACAGGAAGGTTGTTATCTCAAATCTCACGGGAACCCACTTCGGAGGCTATGTCAACAGTGAGGGGACTATCTGGCTCAATCCCGAAGCAAAAAGCATCAAGTCTGAGGTGGTGCACGAAGTTCAGCACGTGGTGCAGGAAATTGAGGGTTTCATGCGCGGCGGTTTTGTGGGGGAAGCGTACCGCAAGGTGGGCGGCGAGGTGGAGGCCCGGAACGCTCAAACGCGGCTGGACATGACCGCGGAGGAGCGACGCAACACGCTTTTAACTGAGACTGAAGACGTGGCCCCCGAAGACCAGGTAATACTTCGCGACGCCGTGGAAGTTGCCGAGAACATCCGGCGCGGCACAGAGGCGATGGAGAAGGTCATCACGGAGCAAACCGACGTGATGAACGCCATGCGCAGGGACGACGTGGGGGATATTTCGTTCTTCTGGGGCGAGCCGGGCCGTGGCGAAAAGTTTAAGCATGGTTGGGGAATTTCACATCTTCTCGCACACCGTGACGCGCAACATCAGAAAGACCCGCAAAGATACCCTGATGGAATGAGCGTTTTACGGAAAATGCCTGAAGTTATTGCAAAGGGAGAAATTGTCAGAGACGTTGGCGAAGATATACCCAATGCCCAACGTGTTAATATCGCTTATGATGGGTATACGGCTATTCTCTCTTTATACAAAGACGGAAATCGCCAAACATGGTTATTAACCGGCTGGAAAGATGATGAGAAATCTTCCGATGCGTCCGGCGAAGTGTACGGTCCAACCGGAGCTACGCTCGACGGGCCTACGCGTTTTCGTCCCGAAGAGGGAGCGGAAGTTTCTGGGACAAGTTTACCTGAAACCGGCGAGGCCGTCAACGAGGCGCAAATGGCCGGTAACGCCGCAGATAGTGAGGCGGATAAACACGCTGAGAAAGCGGCTTTACAGGCCGAAGGCAGCGATAGCGTGACAGATAGCGCCACGGACAGCGCGGCGGAGATCGACGCCTACAACGCCGCGATGGAGGAGTACGAGGTCAAGAAGACAGCGCGGGAGTACGTCGAGACCATCATGAAGCTGATAAGGCAGAACGGCGGGCTGAGGCTGGAGGATTTCATCCACGACGTGGGCGAGGAGGCCGCGAAGGAGCTTCGCAAGAAGTGGCCGGGGTTGTTCAGGAACACCCAACAGGGGCCGCAGCTTCAACTTGACGTTCTGACGCAGCAGCTTCAGGCCAACGGGATTGACCTGGACGTGCGGGGATTGGTGGACTGGCTGACGGACACGCTGAACGAGAAGCCGGAGAAACCTGTCCCGCCCGCGCTGACGGCGAAGACGCTGAAGGCCGTGGTGGAGAAATACGGGGGCGAGGCCGCAAGCCAATACCTTGCCGAGCGGAAGAAATATCTGGAGAAATTAATCCGCAAGGAGGAGAACCCCGAACAATTCAAGCTTCTTACCAAAGAGCTGCGGGCCGTGGACCGGTTGATCGCGGGAGAGAAGGCCGCCCGAAAGATTGGGAAGCTGAAGGAACACTATCGGGACTGGATAACCCGTCTGAAAGCGGAGCACAAGGCGAAGCTGGCAGCTCAGAAGGAGAAGTACAAGGGCAGGAGTGCCGACGCGGAAATCCGGCGTCGGCTGGAGCTGGGGAGTCAGAAGGCGACGCTGGAAAGGAAGGCGAACGCGCGCCTTCAACAGATGCGTGAACGGTTGAGACAACTTAAGGACCGCTACGCGGCGATGGAGGCGCAGCGGAAGGAGCGGCGGAAGCTGGGGCAGGAGATTGACAAGACGGTCAAGGACATTAACCGCATGGCGAACAGCAAGACCATACGCTATGGGCGGCAGGAGGAGATACAAGCCCTGCTGAAGGACTATGACCTCAAACGCCGGGGGAAGAAGACGATGAACCGGCGGGCGGAGGTGACGACCCTGCTGTACATAAATGGGATGCTGGATAATCAGGGAGTGCGCCCCATGAGCGAGGAGGAGATGACCTTCCTTGGGCTGACGCCAAAAGACCTGAAGTACATTGGGGCAACGGCGCTGAACGACATGACGCTGGGCGATTTAAAGGCGCTTCAAAATCAGGTGGGCGCGGTGTTTGAGCTGGGCAAGGCGGAATTCGACGCCTGGAAAACGGACCAGCAGGAGCGGCGAGCAGCGGCACGCGGTGCCCTGAAGGAGAGCCTGGACAAGAAGCACGGGCCCGCGCCAAAGGTGGTGGCCGGGGCGGAGGACCTGGGGAAGCAGTACACGGGCATCTTGGGTACGCTGGAAAAGGCGAAGGATTGGGTTTACTCCACGTGGATGACCTCAGACCGCTTCTTTGACTGGCTGGACGGCGGACACACGAAATACAATGGCGCGTTTGTGAAGTACTTTGCGGACGGACTAAACGCCGCTACGGACGAGGCAAAGGAGCACGTGCAGGAGCGCGTGAAGTGGATACAGGACGAGCTGAGGAAACTGGGCTTTAAGATGTCCGACTTCTCCAAGAAGGCGGCAGACGCGGCGGGCCGAAGCTGGACGTGGAACGAGGTGATGGAGCTCTACCTCGGCATGAGGAACGAGAAGAAGGCGAAGGCCATTATCTATGGTAACTTCGTCAACGGCAACGGGCAGGGACCGGTGATGAGCGCGGAACAGGCGCAGGCCACCATCCAGCAACTTATCAGCGTGCTGACACCGGAGCACCGGGCGGCGGCAGAGCTGGTCATTCAGGACCACGAGGCGAACTTCGACCGGCTGAACCGGCGGTATATCGACTCCATCAACCGGGGGATGAGGCAGGAGGTGGATTATACCTCTATACACCGGCTGGAACATCAGACGCAGCACGGGTTGATTGACATGAACGACGAGGCCGCGCTGGAGAACGGCATGAGCGACGCGGCGATTATGAAGCGCGTGGAGACGGGGTTCATGTTGGAGCGGCAGGCCATCGCTGACGAGAACCAGTCGCCGGTGATGTTGGGGCTGTTCTCGAACTGGATGAACGATATCTCCCGCCACGAACAGGCGGCGGCGATGCTGCAAATTGGAACGGACCTGACCAGCGCACTGATGTCCAAGGGCGAGGAGGGGAGGCCGCTGATTAAGCAGCTCTCCGACAAGTTCGGCGACAACGCGAGGCGGGCGCTGGTGAGCTTCTTCAACGACAGCGTGACCGATGGGCAGAGGTTGGCGTTTGACTTTCTTGGGGACCTGAGCAATGGGGTTGCACGGAACATGAGCATCGCCTACATCGCGGGGAACTGCGGGACGGTGCTGAAACAGACGACCTCCATCCCGCGCTTTTTGATTACGGCGGGAGCGCATCGGCTGATTTGGGCGACGGCGCGGTTTCTGACGAACCCGACGGCGTTTCTTGAGCGGGCCTACGCGCTGGATCCGCAGCTCAGAGACCGGGGCGGCGATACGTTGATAAGCGCCGTGCTGAGAAGCCCGGAGTGGGGCAAGGCGGCGTATCAGCGGGGGCTGGAATGGATGTTTACGCCGGTGAGCGCGATGGACCGCTGGGTGGCGGCCATCGGTTGGACGGCAACCTATGAGGCCAACCTTGCGAAGGGGGCGACGCAGGAGCACGCCATCCGGGAGGCGCAGCGGGCCGTGAGGCTGACGCAGCAGGCGGCCAGCGCGAAGGACCTGCCCAGGATGTGGCGGAACGGCGGGGTGATGAAGCTCATGATGATGTTCACCTCGGACACGGCGGCGACGCTGGGAATGACGGCATACGACTTTGCGCAGCAGGTCAGCAGTGGGGAATGGAACACCACGATGAAGGCGTTTTCCACGGTGCTGGCGCTGGCGGTGACGGCGGCGGCGATGAAGGCCGCGCGGGACGGCGTTGGCGGGGACGACGACGATGAGGACGGCGGGTTGGGCTCGTGGATGGGCTCCGCGCTGACGGAGGAGTTCATTTCCTCACTGCCGCTGATTGGCAAGGAGGCGATGATGTTCTATGAGGAGTTGAGCGGAAAGTGGCACGGGACGACCTACAGCGCGTTCATGACCCCCATTGTGAAATTGTTTAAGGGAATAGGGCTGCTGACCGACGAGGATGAGGACGAAGACGCGTTTTGGAGGGCGAGCGGGATGTTTCTAGACGCGGCGGCGCTTTCCGGGGTCGCGCCCGTGCCCGCGACGGCGATAAGACGGGTGGTGCGGTCCGCCGTCATGATGGGGGAGGACGATGCGGGGAACGCGGTGCGTAACCTGCTTGGGATGCGAGTGAGGCAGGAGGAGTGAGGGGGGGGACTGGACGCTATCCGGGAAAGTGGTATAATATCCTTAATCTTCCCGAAATGGGTATGAAAATGTGATTTGTTGTGTCTTATTGCAACACTAAAACAGGCGAGGGGTTAATCCCTCGCCTGTTTTTTTATCAGCTCATCCAGAAAATCCCCCCACCACTGCATCATATCCCGGCGCTGGTCGAGATACTCCGCGCGGTTATACGCCGCGCGGACCTGATTTCCCTCCACGTGGGCAAGCTGGCGCTCGATGACGTCAGGAGGGAAGCCGTGTTCGTTAAGCAGGGTGGACGCCATGCCCCGGAAGCCGTGGGGCGTCATCTTGCCCGTGCCGTAGCCCATCATGCGCATAGTCTTGTGGAACGCGACGGAGGAGAGCGGCTTGTTTTCCGCTGGCAGGGCGAAGCACCAGACGGGATGTCGCGTGAGAGTGCGAAGCTTGGAGAACAGCGCGGCGGCCTGAGTGGAGAGGGGGACAATGTGCTCCCTCTTCATCTTCATCCGATCCGACGGGATGCGCCACTCCCGCTTCTCGAGATCCAGCTCTGCCCATTGGGCAAGGCGCATTTCGCCGGGGCGGACGAAAGTGTAAGCCAGAAGGAGCAAACCAAGGCGGACGATGGGATTTCCGTCATAGGCGGAGACGGTATGAAGGATTTGTGCCGCCTCATCCTCCGTCTTGACCGTGGAGTAATGCCGGTTAGGCGGCAGAGGGACAAGCGCCCCCACAAGCTGCTGGGCGGGATCGTATTCGCACAGGCCGGAGGCGATGGCATAACGGAAAATCTGAGAGAGAATACCCCGGACG
The DNA here is from genome assembly GCA_017476945.1 of Fretibacterium sp. GTDB lineage: Bacteria > Synergistota > Synergistia > Synergistales > Aminobacteriaceae > JAFUYV01. The sequence goes on along the minus strand of JAFUYV010000174.1, from coordinate 901 downwards.
CGGTGCCCCGTGTGGAGCCCGCGGGTGCTTTGTATCTTCGCCAGGGCTTGCCTGAGCTCCTGGGGACTGATGCTCCTTATATCCCGCCCACCAAACAGCGGGAGGATGAAGCGGTCCAGATGTGAACGCTTGTTACGCAGCGTCCTGTCCGCAAGGGCGGGAATACAGCGCGTCTTGTACCACTCCTTGGCAACAGCAGACAGGAGCGTGGGAACTTCCTTCTGACCGCCCTTCATGGTGTATCTCAGCTCACGCGCCTCCTTGAGACCGATATCCGGGTAGCGCCCCAGAGAACGCTTGTGTTCCACTCCATCCTTGCGCGTGCGAACGTACCAATACTTTTCTCCCGTGGGCATGACGGCGATGTAAAGCCCCTGGCTGTCGTTGACCAGATAGCGGGATTTTCTCGGCTTTAAATTTTTTATTTTAAGCTCTGACAATGGCATGACGCTCCCCCATTTTATGAGGCACCAAAAAGGCACCGTTTCGTATCGCTTTTATAGGCTGCGATATACTTCGAAGCCTATCGCAATGTTAGCATAAAATATTGAATTTGCAAAGGTTTTTAATGCTATATAATGCGGGATGCTGCGATAGATTTTATTCTGTTAAGGTATGGAAACGCCGACGGCATGTTTTCCGGCCTCCCGGGGTGGGAGCTGAAACTTCCTTGTTAAGGTATGGAAACCGCCATCTTCTCACGCCTCCACAATCTCGAGCCCCCTGAAACTTCCTTGTTAAGGTATGGAAACGACGCCAGCACCTCCACGGCTCCCCCGCGCCACATGCTGAAACTTCCTTGTTAAGGTATGGAAACAGGGGTACATCACCGCGTTGGCTGGCGACCTCGGAAACTGAAACTTCCTTATCGAGGTATGGAAACCAGTCCTCTCTCTTTCTT
>JAFUYV010000173.1 GCA_017476945.1 Fretibacterium sp. | reverse complement strand
CTGCCGTACCTCCAGCACCGGAAGAGGTTCAGGAGGGCGAACAGAACCATCCCCCCCGCGATGATCTGCGGGAAGAACTCCGCCGTCACGCGGCTGTCCACCACGAGGGTCTGCTCAAAGGAGAGGGTCAGCGCCCAGATGACGCAGCCCAGGACGATGAAAGTGAGGGACAGTATCCAGTCGGATCTTTTGATCTTCACGCGAAGAGACCTGCCTTTCTGTCGTGATGTACTGCAATAACGGGACAGCCCGCCGCCGAGGCCGTGCTGCGCGGCTTCAACGACGGGCCGTTTGCTTTGGTGTCCCGAACCGTTTACTTCTGCTGGGCCTTGATGGCCTTGACGACCTCGCCCAGGGCGTCCCAATCGCTCTTCGCAAAGGCAGTGAACTCGTCGCTGCCCATGTAGTGGATGCCAAAGGTCTTCTCGTCCATGAACTTCACGAAGTCCGGGGTCTTCGCCGCCTGCTCAAAGGCGGCCATCAACTTTTCCACGATGGCCTGCGGGGTCTTGGGCGGGACGCCGATGCCGCGCCACGTGCCGGTGACGAGCGGGATCCCCTGCTCCGTCAACGTGGGGATGTCCGGGAAGGCCGCCATGCGCTGAGAGGAGGCGATACCCAGGCCCTTGAGCTGTCCGCCCTTGAGCTGGGAGATGGCCTCCGCGGGGCCCGTCATGGAGAACTCCACGTGGTTGCCCATGAGGGCGGGGATGGCCTCGGCCGCGCCGTTGTAAGGGATTTGGTTGTAGGTCGTGTCCGTCAGGATGCCTAGGCCCAAAAGGTAGAAGTTCGGCTGGGCGGTGCTGGCGAACTTGAGCGTGCCGGGGGCCGCCTTCGCCGCCTCGACGATGTCTTTCACGGAGCTGTACTTCGAGTCCGGCGTCACGAGGACAATGGCCGGGTCCTCGTTGATGAGGCACACCAGCTTGAAGTCGTCCGGGCCGACGGGGGACGTGCCGAGCTGGGGCAGGGAGACGAGCTCGCGCGTCACCATCGTGATGGTGTAACCATCGGGACGGGAGCCCGCGCCCTCAGCCATGCCCACTGCCCCGGAGCCGCCGGTCTTATTGATGATGGCGATGGGCTGGCCCAGGAGCTTCTCCGCGGACGAGGCAATGGCACGCGCCACGAGGTCGGTCCTACCGCCGGCCGCGAAGGGCACGATCATGCGGATGCTCTTGGCAGGATACTCCGCGGCGGAGACCGGCAACGCAAGGGCTAGAACCAACAGGGCAAGCAACAGTTTTCTCCTCATAATACTCTCCTCCTCGATAAGGATGAATCATAATCCAGGGCGCTCGCATCGGGTCGAAACACCCTTTTCTCAAAGGTTATCATACAACAACTCCGCGCGGATGGATAGGGCCGCGCCTCAGTCCGTCAAGGCCTCCCCCACGGGCCGGGACAGGTCCAGGCTGCGGATGATCTTGCGCAGGGGCAGGACGCTCTTCGGGTTGACGGAGAGCTCGTCCACGCCCATCCTCAGGAACGTCTCGGTCAGGGACTCGTCTGCGCCCAGCTCACCGCAGATGCCGACCCACGTGTTGTGCCGGTGGCCCGCCTCGATAGTCATGCGGATCAGGCGCAGCACCGCCGGGTGGTGCGTGTCGGAGAAGGGCTCCAGTTTCGCGTTCTGCCGGTCGATGGCGCAGGTATACTGCGTCAAGTCGTTCGTCCCGAGGGAGAAGAAGTCCACCTCCTCGGCCAGCTCGTCCGCGCACAGCGCGGCGGCGGGGGTCTCGATCATGATGCCGACCTCGAACTTTCCCATCCGGACGCCCTCGCGCTCCAGCTCGCACCGGCACTCCTCCAGAATTTCCTTGCACTCCCGCACCTCGCGGACGCTGATGATCATGGGAAACATGATGCCCAGGTTGCCGAACGCCGAGGCTTGCAGAAGGGCGCGAAGCTGCCGCTTGAAGAAGTCCCGCCGGGTCAGGCAGATGCGGATCGCCCGGTAGCCCAGCGCTGGGTTCTCCTCCTTGTCCAGCTTCATGTAGTCGATGGTCTTGTCCGCGCCGATGTCGCACGTGCGGATGATGACCTGCTTGGGGGCCAGGGTCTCCAGGACGCGCCGGTAAGCGTCGAACTGCGCCTCCTCGGAGGGGTCCGTCTTGCTGTTGAGATAGACGAACTCCGAGCGGAACAAGCCCACGCCCTCCGCGTCGTTCGTCTGCACCGCGCCCACGTCGGACGGGCCGCCAATGTTGGCGTAGACCTTGATGGTCCTTCCGTCAATCGTGGTGTTCGTCATGCCCTTAAGCTGCTGGAGCAGGGCCTCCTTCCCCAGGTCCTTGTTACGCCGCGCGGTGAGGGACTCGACGAGGTCCTGCGTCGGCTCGATGTAGACGCAGGAGTTGTAGCCGTCCAGGATGGCGAACTTTCCGTCCCAGTCGTCCGCGATGTCCTTGCACTGAATGAGCGTCGGCAGGTTCATGCTCCGGGCCAGGATCGCCGTGTGGCTGTTGGAGCTGCCCTCCCTCGTGATGAGCCCCAGCAGGAGGGACTTGTCCAGCTTCACCGTCTCCGAGGGGGCGAGGTCCTCCGCCACGAGGATGGAGGGCTCCGTGCCCTGCATGCTGTCCGGGTCGTTGCCGAGGAGCACGTCCAGCATGGCGTTCTTCAGGTCGATCACGTCGGCGCTGCGGGCCTGGAAGTAGGGATCGTCCATGTCGCGGAACATCTGCGCTGCGTTGTCGAAGCCCTGACGCACCGCGTACTCCGCCCTGTGCCTCTGCTTCGCCATGATCTCCTTGCAGGCGTCGAGCAGGTCCTCGTCGTCCAGCATCAGCTCGTGGGCCTCGAAGATGCCCGCGCTCTCCTCGCCCGCCGTCTGCAAAGCCTTCTCATAGAGCACGTGCTGTTGGTCCTGGACCTTCCGCCGTGCCTTTTCAAAACGATCCAGTTCGGGTGCGGGG
>JAFUYV010000172.1 GCA_017476945.1 Fretibacterium sp. | reverse complement strand
GGGACCCCAATCTCCTGCGGGACTACTGGGACCGGGAGCAGGCCCGCAGGGACTATAACCTCGCGCTGAGGGATAGCGAAATTAGAGGTGAAATCAGAGGCAAACTTGAGGGGATAAGAGAAGGAGAAATTAAAGGCCAAATCGAGACCTTGTCTGCCCTTGTCCGCAACGGTCTTCTCACGGTGCGGGACGCGGCGCTGAGGGCGAATATCACCGAGGAGCAGTTCGCGGCGCAGATGAGCGCGGCGCAGTGATGAACGCAAGGCGGCGGGGAGGGCGTGCCATAAGAGGAGCGGCTCAGTACCGCATGATCCTCTTCCCTTCGACGGGGGCGTCCGGCGTGTCCAGGATGTGGGGGACAACGACAATGATGGCCTGGGTCCGGTTCCGCTCGTCGTAGTGGTAGGTGAAGAGGCTGCCCAGCAGCGGAATCTCCCCCACAATGGGCATCCGCACGCGCCGGTGCGTCTGGTTGTCCCGGAAGAGGCCGCCCATGACGAAGGGCTCTCCGTCCCGGACGCGGACGCTGGTGGAGATGGAACGGGTTGACGTGCGGGGCATCTGTTCGCCTGTGCTGCCCGTGATCATCTCAAGCACCTCACCCGTCACGATTTCAATTTGCAGGCTGATGAGCCCGTCCCGCCCAACGTGGGGAGTCAGGGTCAGCTGTGGTCCCACGGTCTCCGTGGACCAGGTGGGATTGCCCGCCTCGTCGCGGCCGGAGATGTAAGGATAGTCCTCCGTCAGGCTGATCTTTGCCCCCTGGCCGTCAAGGGCGATCACGGAGGGGCTTGCCAGCGTCCTGCCCTTCCCCCTGGACTCAAGGGCTCTGAAGGCGATGTCGAACTCGCGCCAGACCCCTTCCAGCGGCGTCTCGAGGTTCGTCATGCCGGGAAGAGGGTAGCCACTTGGCGGCCCGCTGAAGCTGCGGCCCTGGCGATTGTCGCCGATGTAGCCGCCCCTCCCTCCGCCCTGCGCGGAATAGCTGAACCACCAATGGTCATACACGGTATTCAGCGCCGCCTCCACGTCGCGCTCGGAGCCGTCGGTGAGCTCAAAGATCTTCGCCTGGAGCATCACCTGCCGCCCCGGACGGTCCAGAGCTTGGAGGAAGGCGGCGGCCTCTTCAAGCTTCGTCGGGTTTGAGGTGATGTAGAGGATCTTCAGCCGTGGGTCGAGGGCAAAGCGTTCGGCGGGCAGCCTCGTCAGGCTGGCAAGGAGCCCCGGGACGGCCGCCGGGTCGGCGTAGGCGATCCTGAAGGCGCGCGTCTCCTCCTCCCCGGAGAGGCGGGCAAGCCCGTCCCGCGTCCCCAGGATGACGGTGTCCTTTCCCATGGGTTGCTGGCGGATGCCATAGGCCTTCATCAAATAGCCAAGGGCCTCCTCCACGGGGACGTCCTGCAGCATCAGCGTGACGCGCACGGAGGGGAGGGAGGGGTCAAGGATAACGTTCTTCTGAAGGCAGGCCCCCAACATGCGGAAGACGTCGTGGAGATCGGCGTCCCGGAGGTCCAGCGTGATCGTCTCGCCCTTCGCGGCGGCTGGAGGGGACGGGGCCGGCTCATCGGTGTGCCCGGCGGCGGGGGTGAGGTTCGCGCTGCGTTGAAGGCGTCCCGCCTCCCCGGTGGTGATGAAGCGGAACGTGTAGCGGCTTGCGGGGGCGGCGCCGTGGCTGAAACGGAGTTGAAGAGGGGAGGAGGCCCCCATGTCAATGACCGTGTCGCCGGAGGCCTGGCGGATCGTCATCTCTGAGATCAAGGGGACGGCGGCCGCGTAATCCGCCTCGTCCCGCACGGCGCTGCGGCAGTCTCTCAGCACGATGTGGACGTGGTTTCCGTCAAAGCTCAGCTCCGGCTCCGGGAGCTCCCGGCCGGACAGGTTGAGGACGGCTTCGGACGCGCCGAGCTGGTAGAGCTCGCAGCCCAAAAGCGCCGGCCCATCCTGCCGCTTCATCCTCCCCCACGCGCCACAAAACGGGGCCGCCGCAATCAGGAGGACGGCCAGCATCATGCCTCTGAGTGTCCGCCTCACGCGCATCCCTCCTGTGAGCCGCCCAAGCTGGAATCCGTCTAAAGTTCATTTAAGTTTATCATAATGTAACAAGTTTTGTCGTTATCTCTTATGGCATGGGACGCCGGCTCCTCTGCCGGGCGCGCGGGCCGTCCGGCTGGCGCTTGCATTTTTCCCCGGCCGATGTAAAATCGGTTTTGCTGTTGTTTATAAGTTCATGTTTTAGTCTAAGGGAGTTTCTTGTATCCTCCGCCCCGCGGGGCGGCATTGGAGGAGTGGTTGGATGGGTTCGATGAAAAAACTGCGCTGGACGCTCTACATTACGGGGGGTATTCTGATCCTGCTGGGGCTGTGGACGCTGCGGTACCCCGTGGAGGCGCTTCTGTCCCTGGCGTTTTTCCTGGGGCTGGGCTTCTGTCTGTCGGGGGTGAACTACATCGTCCCCTGCCTGTTCCGGCGGGGCGAGTGCGTGTACCCCTGGTGGTTCCTGATCTTCGGGATTTTGGACCTGATTACCGGAGCCGTCATGCTGGGGCGGATCGGCCTGACGGCGTTCATGCTGCCGCTCTTCGTGGCGGCGTGGCTGATCTTCGCCGGGATTGCCCGCATCCTGACCTCCTTCCGGCTGAGGCGGCTGGCCCTGCCGCGGTGGTGGCTGATGCTCCTGAACGGCGTGGCCGTGATCCTGCTGGGCTGCCTGATGACCGCGTCCCCGCTGGTGGGGGGGCTCTCCGTGGTGATGGCCCTGGCGGGATCCCTCATCGCCAAGGGGCTTCTGGTCATCATGGAGGGGCGCGTGGTCTTCTCCGAGCGGGAATGACGTACCCTGAACGGGCCGGATGTGTTATCCTTTAGGAGAACGCAAGGGCGGCGCGTGCGCCCTTCGCTTTTTGAGTTGGCACAGCTTTTAAGGAGGCAGTAATGATGAGCAAGGAGTTTGAGAAGATCGAGAAGCTTTTGGGGGCCGAGGCGGAGACGCTTCTGAGCCACGAGTGCAAGACGGTGTCGAAGGACATGCTGTCCCTCCCTGGGCCCGATTTCGTGGACCGCGTGGTCAGCATCACCGACCGGCCTATCGGCGTGTTGCGCGCCATGCAGACGCTGTTCGGGCATGGCCGTCTGGCGAACACGGGCTACATCTCCATCCTTCCCGTGGACCAGGGCATTGAGCACTCCGCGGGAGCGTCCTTCGGGCCCAACCCCATCTACTTTGACCCGGAGAACATCGTCAAGCTGGCGATGGAGGCGGGCTGCAACGCCGTGGCCACCACGCTGGGCGTCCTTGGGGCGGTTGCGCGGCGCTATGCCCACAAGATCCCCTTCGTCCTGAAGCTCAATCACAATGAGCTGCTCTCCTACCCCAACAAGTTTGACCAGGTGCCCTTCGCGTCCGTCGAGCAGGCGCGCGACCTTGGGGCCGTGGCCGTGGGCGCCACGATCTACTTCGGCAGCGACGAGGCCACCCGCCAGATCCAGGAGGTCTCCCAGGCCTTCCATCGCGCCCATGAGCTGGGCATGGCGACGATCCTGTGGTGCTACCTGCGCAACAGCGCCTTCAAGGTCAAGCAGGACGACAAGGTGACGGACTACCACGCCTCCGCGGACCTGACCGGCCAGGCCAACCACCTGGGCGTCACCATCGAGGCGGACATCATCAAGCAGAAACTGCCGGAGAACAACGGCGGCTACAAGGCGATGGGCAAGGGCTACGGCAAGACCTCCAAGGAGATGTACGAGAAGCTGACCACGGAGAACCCCATCGACCTGGCCCG
>JAFUYV010000171.1 GCA_017476945.1 Fretibacterium sp. | reverse complement strand
GCTGCGGGTGTAGTTGATGAGACATCCGGCCTTGACGATCTCCCGCTCCTCCTTCGTCATGTCCTGGACATACAGGTGAATTTCTAGGGGGGTGGGGGGTACTTCCCCCACGTTAGATTTGACCACATAGGCGGGGATGTCCTTCAGGTCGCCGTCCAGGGCCTTTCTCGCGCCCGGGATGTAGATATAGTCGCCAACCTCGAACGCGGCGGGCTCGCCCTTCAGGTGGAATGGAATCATGCCCCAGTTCATGCAGTTGGAGCGGTAGCGCTTCGTGGCGTACTCCTGAGTGATGTTCGCCAGCGCGCCCAGCACCCTCTGGCAGCTCGCCGCCTGCTCGCGGGCGGAGCCGTCCCCCGGCTTGTTGGCGTAAATCGTCGAGCCAAGCTCCACGTCCTTCGCCGTTACGCCCTCCTGCCCGGGAAGGGTTCGGATGGCCGCGAGGACCTCCGGCAGCACGTCCTTGCCCGCAAGGCGCTCCTTCTCCACAGCCTGAACCGCCTTTGCCCGGCCAACGTACTCCGGGTCGCGGCGGGACAGCGTGAACTCCGCCAGGCCCAGCGGGTTGGAACGGAACGAGGACGTCTCGCCGGAGGGGATGAGCTCGTCCGTGGTCGTCACCTCGTCCAGAATCTTGGAGACGACCCTCAGCAGGACGTTCTCCGCCAGCGGCTCCATCTCCGGCCAATCCTTGATGTTGGGGCCGAAGCGCAGATCCCTCTCCAGCTCCGCCTTGCCATAGCCGTTATACACGCGGGATCTGTAGGCCCGGTCGTCATAGTGGTACTCCGGCACGTCGCCCCACCTGCAGTCAAAGTCCTCCGCGCTGGTGAGCCTGCCGCCGTTGGCCGCCGTCGCCGCGATACTCCGCGCGTCCATCAGGGCCACCGCCGACATCTGCCCCTGGCCGGGCTTGGAGCCCTCGCGGTTCGGGAAGTTGCGCGTCGTGTGGCGGATGGAGAGCGCGTTGTGCGCCGGGGTGTCGCCCGCGCCGAAGCAGGGACCGCAGAACGCCGTCCGTATAACGGCGCCCGCGTCCATCAGGTCGGCCAGCAGGCCCTTGCGGTCCAGGTCCACGTAGACGGGCTGGGACGACGGATAGACGCTCAGGTAGAACTCTCCGTCGCCGCAGGACCGGCCCTTCAGCGCGTGGGCGGCCTCCACGACGTTGGTGTAGTTTCCACCCGCGCAGCCCGCGATGATCCCCTGCTGCACCTGAAGTTTGCCGTCCACCACCTTGTCGCGCAGCGTGAACTCCGCCCGGCCGCCCGCCACCTTCGCCGCGGCCTCCTCCGTCTCGTGGAGGATCTCATCCAGGTCGCCGTACAGTTCCCCGATCTCGTAGGCGTTGGATGGGTGAAACGGCAGCGCGATCATCGGATGAACATCTGACAGGTCCACGTGGACGCAGCCGTCGTAGTACGCCACGTCCGCGGGGTTCAGCTCCCTGTAGTCACCGCCGCGCCCGTGCTTCTCCAAAAATGCCTTTGTGTCCGCGTCCGTGCGCCAGATGGAGGAGAGGCACGTCGTCTCCGTGGTCATCACGTCCACGCCGTTGCGGTAGTCCGTGGTCATGGAGGCGACGCCGGGGCCGACGAACTCCATCACCCTGTTCTTGACGTAGCCGCTCTTGAACACCGCGCGGATGATGGCCAGCGCCACATCCTGGGGCCCCACATAGGGCGCGGGCTTCCCCGTCAGGTAGATGGCCACCACACCGGGGCGGGCCACGTCATAGGTGTCCTGGAGGAGCTGCTTCACCAGCTCGCCGCCGCCCTCGCCAATGGCCATGGTGCCCAGCGCGCCGTAGCGCGTGTGGCTGTCGGAGCCCAGGATCATCTTGCCGCAGCCGGCGAAGTTCTCGCGCATATACTGGTGGATGACGGCGATGTGGGGCGGGACGAAAATGCCGCCGTACTTCTTCGCCGCGGAGAGGCCGAAGAGGTGGTCGTCGTCGTTGATGGTACCGCCCACCGCGCAGAGGGAGTTGTGGCAGCAGGTCAAGACGTAGGGCAGCGGAAACTTCGTCATGCCGCTGGCTCGCGCCGTCTGAACGATGCCGACGTAGGTGATGTCGTGGGAGGTCATGGCGTCGAACCTGATTTTAAGGTGTTCCATGTCCCCGGACGTGTTGTGGGCCTCCATGATGCCGTAGGCGATGGTGCCCCGGCGGGCGGACTCCTTGTCCGCGGACTTTCCCGTAAGCTGCTGAACCTTTGCCGCCTCAGCCTCCGGGACGATGTCCTTTCCGCCCACGAGATAGACGCCGCTTTCGTAAACCTTCATTACGCTCAAACCCCCTCTTGATTTTTAGAACACAGACTTCGGGCTACTTTATTATTGTATAGAACATTCGCGATGTTGTAAAATACGGTTCTCGTCATACGGGGCATGTGCTTTTCGTTATCGCCCTTAAAATTTATCAGGGATAATTCCGCGTCCCCTGCCGGGATTAAATTTCATCAGCCGCCGGGTCATCGCCCGCCAACATCCGGCAGTCCATGGTGTTGTGATAAACAAACGCGGAGCTGGAAGAACGCCGCGTGCTCATCTGGTAAAATATCGCCGTCGTCATGTTGTATGCCGGATTGTTTGTTGAGGGGACGCCCTGGAGCGTCCGTGAAGGTTTCAGGGCGTCTCCCTGAACTGAAATCCCTGAAAGATGAGAGGGTGCGCAAATGGCTTTTGTCCTTCAGATAAGCGAGCTGTGCAGGGAATATCGGAGGGGGAACGCGCCGTTCCTGGCGGTTGACCACGTCAGCCTGGATATCGAGGCCGGGGACTTTGTGAACGTGATTGGCAGGTCGGGAAGCGGCAAGTCCACGCTGCTGAATATGGCGGCGGGGATGTTGAGCCCGACGGGTGGAACCGTGAAACTTGGGGGCGAGGACCTCGTCGGGAGGAGCGACGCGTCGCTGTCCCGCGTCAGGAACGCCAAGATCGGCTTCGTCCCTCAGGGGGCCTCCGCCCTGCCCTGCCTGACCATCCTGGAGAACGTCCTTCTGCCCTTCTCCCTCTGGCCCCACGAGGGCGACGGCGAGGGGGCCGCCCGCGCCCTGCTTGAGCGGCTGGGGATCGTCCATCTCGCCGGGGCCTATCCCGCGGAGGTCTCCGGCGGAGAGCTCCGGCGTGCCCTCATAGCCCGCGCCCTGATCAACCGGCCCATGATCCTGATCGCCGACGAGCCGACGTCCAACCTGGATGCGGACTCCGCAGAAAACATCATGGAGACCCTCACGGAGCTCAACGGCGAGGGTCTGACGCTGCTGCTGGTGTCGCACGACTCGGACACGCTCCGGTACGGAAACCGCATCTGCGCGATGAGCGCGGGGAAGCTGACGGAGGGCCTCGCCTGACGGAATAAACAAAGGGCGGCCCCGGGGTCATTCCCCCCGCAGGCCGCCTGGAGCCGGGGTTGCCTTGCCGGATCTGCCCCAGCGCCTTAGAGCAGCGCCAGCGACAGCAGGTAGACGACGCAGACCGTCACGATGCCTTGAACGAGCGTCACGCCCGTCTGGCACTTGTAGGCGACGTTCGTGGGCATATCGGAGAACTGCGACACCACCCAGAAATAGGAGTCGTTCGCGTGGGAGACGGTCATGGAGCCCGCGCCGATGGCCATGATGACCAGCGCCTTGGCCAGCTCGCTCTCAAACCCCAGCGACGGCATCAGCGGCGCGACCATGGCCGACGTCACAATCATCGCCACCGTGGAGGCGCCCATCGCGGTCTTGAGCAGCGCCGCGATGATGAACGGCAGGAACACCCCGATGGACAGCGACAGCAGCGCGGAGGAGAGCGCGTCCGCCAACGGCAGGGTCTTCAATATTGCCCCGAAGGAGCCGCCCGCGCCCGTGATGACCAGGATGGAGGCCGAGTTCAGAACCCCGTCGCTCATCCAGTTAAACGTGTTCTTCTTCTCCGAGGCGGGGATCAGCGTCATCGCCAGGAAGATGCCCAGGATGAGCGCGACAACCGGATCGCCGATGAAGGAGACGAAGCTCTTGAACGCGCCCGTGCCCAGCGGGTGAGACGGGAAGTCCGCGATGGACTTGCAGGCGATCAGGACGATGGGCAGCAGGATGGGCGAGAAGCTGTGCCACACGCCCGGCAGGCGGCCGTACTTCTGCATCAGGTCCTCCACGGTGAACTCCGGGTTTGCCGGGATGTCATAGCGCTTGGCCACCGTGCTGGCGTAGATGATGCCCGCAAGCGTCGCCGGGATGGAGACCCCGAGGCCCACCAGGATGACAAGGCCCAGGTCGGCGTTCAGCGTGCCCGCCATGGCGATGGGCCCAGGTGTCGGCGGGACGAGGCAATGCGTCGCGTAGAGCCCTGCGGAGAGCGCCGTGCCCATGACGGCCAGCGAGACGTTGGAGCGCGCGGCCAAGGCGCGAGAGATGGGTGACAGGATGACGAAGCCGGAGTCGCAGAACACGGGGATGCCGGTGATGTAGCCGGTGATGCCCATCGTGAGGACCGAGCGGCCCTTGCCCACAACGCCCAGGATGGTGTTCGCCATCACCAGCGCCGCGCCGGTCTTCTCAAGGATGGTGCCGATGATGGTCCCCGCGACGATGACGATCCCAATGCTCGCCAGAATGCCGCCAAAACCGTCCTTCACCGTCTTGATGACGTCCGCCATCGGCATGCCACAGGCGAGGCCGACGAGGATGGAGATGACGATCATCACCAGGAACGGATGCTGCTTGAACTTGCTGATAGCGACGATCATCGCTATCACCGACACCGCGATTACTGCGCCCATATACAGGCCGGACATAAAAGAAAACCTCCTTTGGAAATTTTTGCTAATGATAAAATTGTACTACGAAATCAATTAAATTCCAGCCTGTCGCCCGTTGAGAGGAGACACCCCGCGGCGCCGCACTCCCTCAGCCGCTCCCGCACCGCGCTGCCTGAGCAGTGACAGAGCGCCATGCGCCTCATCCCCATGTCCCGGAGATCCGTAAGCGTCCGATCAATGCGTACCTCGTCCGCCTCCTTGAGGTGCGTTCCGCCCACGACGCTCGTCACCGGCAGCCCCAGGCGCTCGTGAACGCTGGTCACAATGTTGAGGATGCCCGGGTGCGCGCAGCCGGTGATAACCGCCACGCCATCACCTTCCCGCAGGGCCAGGCAGATCTCGTCGCCGAAGTCGTCCGGTTCTTTGTTCGCCCCCCGGACGAACCGCGCCGGGATGGTCTCGAAGCCAAAGCGCCGCTCAAAGTTCCCCACGAGCCAGGCGTAATCGTCCAGCTTCAGGAGGCCATCGCAGATCTCATGGCGGACGCCCCAGGCGTCCAGGTCGTCTTTACCGAAGCCCGCGCCGAGATAGGTGTACTTATCGCCCTCCGCCGTGTAGGCAAACTTCTCCTCCCAGAATCCCGGCCCGGTGTAGAGCGTTTCCAGATTTGACCGTTCGCCGCGCCGCATGGCCGCGCTCACGTGCCGCAAAAGCGCCGGGAAGCCCCCCGCGTGGTCGTAGTGCGCGTGGCTGACGGCGGCGAACCGCGCCCGCCGGAGCTTGACGTTCAGCAGCACCGCGTTCCGCCAGGCCAGGCCTGTGGAGCCGCAGTCGAAAATAAAGGCCGTCTGCGGCGTCTCGACGAAAAGCGAGAGCCCATGCTCAACGCCCAGCGCCAGATGCTCCGACGGCGTGTTCTCCACCAGGGCCGTCAAAGAACAGGACATCTCAACACCCGCCTCCTCCTAAAATCCCGAATAGGTTTGAGCCAAGATAACAAAATAGACAGATGCGGGACACTCATGTCATCCTCTCATTCTGCCGGGGGCCAATCCTTTCATTCATGATCAGTCATTTGGAATTTGGCGGAGGGCAGAGGATTTGAACCCCTGGAGGCTTGCACCTCAACTGATTTCAAGTCAGCCGCCATCGACCGCTCGGCCAGCCCTCCATATTTTTTATTATATCACAGGGAAGTGGCTATAATTATACCTGTAACGAAAGGCCTAAAGAGGGGGTATCGGGATGAAAAATTCTACCGCGCTCAGGGCGCTCTTTCTTCAGTTTCTCAAGTTCGGCTGCTTCACGTTCGGTGGTGGTTGGAGCATCGTGGCGCAGATGAAGGAGCTCTATGTGGACGGAAAAGGGCACCCCGATCTGCCGGGCCGGGGAAATCTCAGCGTCGAGGCCTTGTTGGACCTGACCAGCATCGGCCGCAGCCTCCCCGGCACGATGATCGGCAACATCGCCATGTTCTACGGATACCACACCATGAGGCCGGCGGGAGGCCCCCTGTGGGGGATCCTGGGCGGCCTGGCCTGCGTGCTGGGGATGGTGCTGCCTCCGGCGGCCGTGCTGGCCCTCATCACGTCCTTCTACACCGCGTTCCGGGATAACCTCTGGGCTGCGGCGGCCATGCGCGGCGTCAGGACAGCCGTGGTTCCCATCGTCCTCAGCGCGCTTCTGGGTATGCTGCGCGGGGCGTTCCGCTACCCTCCCTGTCTCGCCGTCGCACTGCTGACCTTTGCGCTCTACTTTCTCTGGAACGTGAGCTGCGTCTGGCTGGTGGTCACCGGCATGGCCTGCGGGCTGGTCATCTGCGAGTTCTACGAGAGGAGGCCCCGGTATGCCCATCCTGCTTAAGCTCTACTGGAGCTTCGTGAAGATCGGGTTCACCAGCTTCGGCGGCCTCTCGATGATCCCCCTCATCTCGAGCGAGATGACCTCCCACGGGTGGATGACGGCCGCGGAGGTCTCCGACATCGTCGCCATCGCGGAGATGACGCCGGGGCCGCTGGGCCTGAACTGCGCCACCTTCGCGGGGATGAGGACCGCGTGGCTGCCGGGGGCCGCTGCCGCCAACCTCGGCGTCCTGACCCCGACGCTGACGCTCTGCGCCCTGGCCGCGGTCTTCTTCGAGCACTTTCGGAACAGCCGCCGCCTGGCTCAGATCATGACGGGCGTCCGCCCGGCCTGTGTCGGGATGGTCGCCGGAGTGCTCATCTCCCTGTCCCTGGTCAACTACGCCGGCGGAGGGGCCGCCAGCCTCCCGGCCATCGCTCTGGGGCTGCTGAACCTGCTCCTGCTGGTCAAATTCAAGGTGAGCATCCCCAAGGTACTGGGCCTCAGCGCCCTGCTGGGGCTACTGCTGTTCGGGGTGCTGGGGTTGTGACGGGCCCCCGCGGCGCGGCCGCCATTTCGGGGAGGGCTCCCGACAGCATCCGTCACCTGGCGGAGAGGCACGGGGACAGGAAGGTCGTGCTGTTCGGCTCCTGGGGACGGGGGGACCACGGGCCTAAGAGCGACATCGACCTGGCCGTCTACGGCGGCAGTCAAGAGTTCTCCGCGTTCGCCGGGGCCGTTGAGGACGAGGCGTGGACGCTGCTGCAGTTCGATCTCATTGACATGAACGCCCGACTTTCCGCCGGTTTCACAGCCGGGGTAGAGCGGGAGGGGGTCGTGCTTTATGAAAAAATTTGGCGATCTCACGTCGAACTTGGAGGCCCTCGTCCACACCAGAGAACAGGACATGGAAAACCCGTTCGTCGTGAGTGGGATCTTCAACCAGTTTCCGACACAGTTTGAGCTGGGCTGGAAGGTCCTGAAGAAACCCTCGGAGTATGAGGGAATGGGGAAGGGGCTGGGCTCGCCCCGCGGGGTCATCAAGGTGGCGTATCAGCATCTTGATTTCATGGGCGGGGATGTTTGGCTGTCCATGCTGAAGGGCCGCAATGACACGGCGCACCTCTACGACGATACAGCCGCCCGGGCCCTGACCGCCAGGGTCATAGCCCGATACGTCCCTGAGTTCCAGCGGATGCGGGCGGCCATCGAGGAGCGCTACGGCGTCGAGCTT
>JAFUYV010000170.1 GCA_017476945.1 Fretibacterium sp. | reverse complement strand
GGTGGTGTATCAGGAGCTGAGCGTCATCAACGAGCTCTCCATCCTGGAGAACCTCTTCGTCGGCAAGCTGCCCACGCATAGGGTCCTGGGCATCCCCGTGGTCGATTTCAAGCTCATGAAGGAGAAGGCGAAGGCCGTCCTGGAGCAGGTGGGTCTGCGGCACGACCCGCAGACCCTCGTGGGTGAGCTGGCCATCCCGGACAAACAGCTCTGCGAGATCGCCAAGGCGCTGGTGTCCGGCGCGAGGGTCATCGTCCTTGACGAGCCCACCACCTCGTTGACGGCGTCGGAGGTGGAGCGCCTGCACGGCCTGATCCGCGGCCTCCGGGCCAAGGGGTGCGGCATCGTGTATATCTCCCACAAGATGAAGGAGTTGAAGGAGATCGGCGACCGCATCACGGTGCTGAAGGACGGGACCTATGTGGGCACCTACCCCGCCGCGGAGCTCTCGCTGGACGACATCATCCGCCTGATGGTGGGCCGCGAGATTAAAGGGACCTACTTCGCGGACGAGAGCATGGCCGAGCTGACGCAGCGCCCGGTGATCTTCGAGGCGCAGGGCATCACTCGTTCGGACGGGACGTGCCGCGACGTCTCCTTCCAGCTCCACGAGGGCGAAATTCTGGGCTTTGCCGGGCTTGTCGGCGCGGGGCGGACGGAGACCATGGAAGCGATCTTCGGCGCGGTCCCCAAGAGCGGCGGCCGGGTCTTCCTGCGCGGAAAAGAATTGAACATCCGCGAGCCCTACGCGGCTATCAAGCAGGGCATCGGCATGCTGACGGAGGACCGGCGCAAGCTGGGCTTCGCCAAGAATTTCAGCTGCAAGCAGAACATCTCCCTGGCGCCCTACATCAAGGAGTCCACCGCCGGCGGGGCGGGGGGCCTTTTGGATGACGTGAAGGAGGAGAGGTGGGCGGCGGAGCAGATATCGGCCCTGAGCGTGAAATGCACCGGCCCCGGCCAGATGACCGTCGATTTGTCGGGAGGAAACCAGCAGAAGGTCATCCTCGGCAAGTGGATGGCGGCGGAGAGCGAGATCCTCATCTTCGACGAGCCCACCAAGGGCATTGATGTGGGAAGCAAGAGCGAGATTTATCAGCTGATGCGGAACCTGGCGAGGCAGGGCAAGGGTGTTCTGATGATCTCGTCGGAGCAGACGGAGCTGCTCTCGGTCTGTGACCGTATCGCCGTTTTTCACGGCGGCGAGCTGAAGGCCGTGTTGGAGGGCAGGACGGCGACCGAAGAGGACATTGTGAGAATATCCACGGGTGAATAACATCCGCACGGCGGGAGCGATGAGATGAGGAGGCAGCGGCGATGAGCGAAAAACAGGCGGGACAAAAGAGTTTTACCTTTGCCGTCTTCTGGCAGAGGTTCGGCACGATCAGTATTCTGTTGTTGCTTCTGGTGATTTTGGCGGCCGCCAGGCCGGGCGCGGTGTTCTCGGCCTCGTCCGTCCCGCAGATTCTGCGGCAGTCGGCGGTCAACATCCTGCTGGCGCTGGGTGAGTTTTTCGCTATCCTGCTGGGCTACATCGACCTCTCCATCTCGGCGGCCTGCGGCCTGACGGGGATGGTGTCCGCGCTTCTGATGCGTGCGCAGGTCCCGTGGGTGGCGGCGTGTGTGCTGGGCGTGCTCTGCGGCACGCTGATCGGCGCCGTTAACGGCTTCATGATCAACAAGACGGGCCTGCATCCCTTCATCATCACCCTGGGTATGCAGACGGTCTATTTCGGCCTCATGCTCGTCATCTCGAACTCGTCGAGCGTGTACGGCTTCCCGGCCGGGTTCTCCGGCTTCATGAACGCGACGCTGTGGGGCTTCCTGCCCGTGGGGGCGGTGATCGCCCTGATTACGGCGGCCATCCTCTGGTTTGTGACGGCCCGGACGAAGGTGGGCCGGAACCTCTACGCGCTGGGCGGCAACCGCGAGGCGGCGTGGTACTCTGGCATCAATGTGCACCGCCATCAGATGATCGTCTACATGATTTCCGGCACCTGCGCGGGGCTGGCGGGCATCGTGCTGACGGGACGCCTGAACGCCGCGGCCCCCACGGCCGGCATCGGCTATGAGACATTCGCCATCGCCGCCACCATCATCGGGGGCACGAGCTTCTTCGGCGGCGTGGGCAAGATCCCCGGGGTCGTGGCGGGCGGCCTCATCATCGGCATCATCAACTACGGCATGACGGTGCTCATGATCGACGCCTCCATGCAGAAGGTTGTGATGGGCGCGCTGATCATCGTCGCCGTGACGCTGGACCATCTTGTCTCCGCGTCCGCGAGAAAATAATAAATGGCGGAAGCGACGGGAAAACAGGGAAAACCAGCCACGCGGTGGCCTGGAAAATAAAATCAAGGAGGAAACTCAAGATGAAAAAGCTCGTTCTGTTGGTCCTGACCCTCTGTCTGCTGTTCGGTGCCGTTGCGTCCGCCTCGGCGGCGAGCTATGCCGTCATCCTCAAGACGACGAACTCCGACTTCTGGCGCGCCATGTACGACGGCACCGCCGCCTACGCGAAGGAGAACGGACTTGACGTCGATATGTTTGCCGCGCAGAGCGACATTGACTACGAGGGGCAGCTCGCCATCCTGGAAAACTGCATCAACTCCGGCAAGTACGCCGGCATCGCCATCGCGCCCTGCAACGGCGTGAACCTCATCGCGGGCGTGAAGAAGGCCAACGAGGCGGGGATCATCGTCTGGAATATCGACGAGAAGTTCGACGCGGAGGAGATGGCCCGCCAGGGCGCCGTGTGCGTCGGCTTTGACTCCTCGGACAACGTGCAGATCGGGCATATGGGCGGCGAGTACCTGTCCTCCCTGCTTCAGAAGGGCGCCCAGGTCGCCGTGGTCGAGGGTCTTGCGGGCAACCAGTCCTCTGAGGACCGGGCCTCCGGCGCGAAGGCCGCCTTCAGGGAGGCGGGCATGAATATCGAGCGCCGCTTCATCGGCAGCGTAAGCCCCTTCACGGGAAAGCCCGTG
>JAFUYV010000169.1 GCA_017476945.1 Fretibacterium sp. | reverse complement strand
GTTGTCCCCTTTGGGCGGCGGGGATTATTTCTAACGCCGTCCTCAGCCGCGCGGCGACGACGGCAGCCTGCCCCCGGAGGGGGGATGCGCTCGTTTGCCGACGTCCGACGGCGGCAGCCTGCGCCCAATGTGCCAGCCGCGTCTTTAGCCCGGCCGTGAACGGGAGGTCTCTTGTCTCGGCCGGAAAAATGTGCTATATTGCTTCAGGTGATTTTACAGGCAGAGGTCCTCTCGCCTGAGCGGCGTCCTTGGAGTCAGTGAAAAGGGTTGCTGCCGGGCCGCAAAGCAGAAGGTTCTCTCCGTTGGGTTTTGAGCGGAGCATAGAACGTGTTTTTTGCGGGGACGGCTTGGGGCTGTCCCCGTTTTGTTGGAGAGGATGTCTTTAAACTTATGGAGGTGAGGCTTATATTGCCCAGGAATGAGGAGGACGCGCCGCGGGTCAACGAGGAGATCACCGTGCCGCAGGTGCTGCTGGTGGATGAGAACGGGGTGAAGGTGGGCCCAACGGCCACAGAGGAGGCCATCCGCATGGCCGCGGAGAGGATGCTCGACCTCGTGGAGGTCGCGCCCCTGGCGAAGCCCCCGGTGTGCCGCATCATGGATTACGGCAAGTACCGCTACCAGCTCCAGAAGAAGGAGAAGGACGCCCGCAAAAAGCAGAAGGTCCAGGCCTTGAAGGAGATTAAGATGCGCCCGAAGATCGACGAGCACGATTTCGACTTCAAGATGAAGGCCATCCGGAACTTCCTTGAGGGCGGGCATCGGGTGAAGGTGTCGGTGTTCTTCCGCGGCCGGGAGATGGTGTTCCTGAACCGCGGCGAGGAGGTGCTGCGCCGCGTCATCGCGGAGTGCGCCGATGCGGGCAAGTGTGAGGGCTCCCCGCAGATGGAGGGCCGCTATATGCGCATCCTCGTGACCCCGCAGGCCCAGTCGAAGCCCAGGCCCGCCCCCGTCAAGGCCGCTCCGGAACCCAGCGTGAAGGATTAAGGTTTTAATGCGGGGATTGCCCGCCTTGAACGATACAGTACAGCGAGGAGACATGACCTATGCCCAAGATGAAGTTGAAGTCGCACTCTGGTGCAAAGAAGCGCTTTTTCCGCACGGCAACCGGCAAGCTGGCCTACCGCAAGTGCAGCCGTTCTCACATCATGGTCCACAAAGGGGCCAAGCGCCTGCGCGGCCTGCGCCAGACGGGCTATGTGACGGATACGCTCATGGAGCAGATGAACCGCCTGCTTCCCTACGGCAAGTAAGCTGCATGATCAGTAAAGCCCGGGCGTGTTACGGGCCTCTTGGATTTTCAGGAAGTTGGATTTCAGGAAGGATGATGACAAATGCGCGTCAAGGGTGCATCCGTCAGCAATAAGAAGAGAAAAAAGCTGTTTACCATCACAAAGGGCTACTGGGGCCAGCACAAGAACGCCTACCGCCGCGCGCGCGAGGCGTATCTGGCGGCGCTGTCCCGTGCCTACAACGACCGCAAGCGCAAGAAGCGTGACTTCCGCCGCCTGTGGATCACCCGTATCAGCGCCGCGGTCCGCTCCGAGGGCATGAGCTACAGCGCCTTTATGAACGGGCTGAAGAAGGCGGGGATCGCGATGAACCGCAAGATGCTCTCCGAGCTTGCCATCCACGATATGCAGGCCTTCCGCAGCCTTGTGGAGCAGGCGAAGGCCGCGCTGAAGTAAGGAAAAAGGCGAATGACAGGGGGCGTCCAGCCCCAGGCCGGGGGCGCGCGGCAGGTCCGGCGCCCTCCTTTGTTTTCTTTAGGAGGCAGGATAATTTGAACCCGGTGGTTGAAAGCATAAAGGAACAGATAAAGGGGGTGCGGACGGCCTTTGAGGACGCGCTTGCCTCGGCCTCCATCACGGAGGCGATCGAGGAGGCCCGCGTCCGCTTCATGGGGAAGAAGGGGGAGCTGACGGCGCTCCTGCGGTCCCTGGGGAAGCTCTCCTCCGAGGAGAGGCCCACCGTGGGCCAGGCTCTGAACGCCCTGCGCGACGAGATGGAGCAGAAGATCGAGGCGCGGAAGGTTCAGCTCCGCGACGCGGAGAACGAGCGGCGCGAGGCCAGGGAGCGCATCGACGTTACCCTTCCCCCGCGCGGCCGGACGGCGGGGGCCTTCCATCCCGTCTTCCAGACCATGCACGAGCTTGTGAACATCATGCAGGGGCTGGGCTACTCCGTCGCGCTGGGGCCGGAGAAGGAGGAGGAGCGCTACAACTTTGACTGTCTGAACATGCCTTCCTGGCACCCGGCCCGCGACATGCAGGACACGTTTTACTTCCCCGGCGAGGGGCCCAACGGCCGCGCGCTGCTGCGGACGCACACGTCGCCCGTTCAGGTGCGCTCCATGCTGAAGTACGGCGCGCCGCTCCGCATCGTCTGCCCCGGCAAGACCTATCGCCGTGACAACGACCCCACCCACTCCCCCATGTTTCACCAGATGGAGGGCCTGATGATCGACAAGGACGTCTCCTTCTCCGTCCTCCGGGGGACGATGAGCGAGATGATGAGCGCGTTCTTTGGCCGTCCGCTGAAGAACCGCTTCCGCGCCAGCTACTTCCCCTTCACGGAGCCCTCGATGGAGCTGGACATCGAGTGTGTGGAGTGCAGCGGGCACGACCCGCACTGTCGCATCTGCAAGGGCACGGGCTGGCTGGAGGTGGCGGGGATGGGCATGGTTCATCCCGCGGTGGTGCGCGCCGGGGGCATCGACCCCAGCGTCTATAACGGCTTTGCCTTCGGCATCGGGCTTGACCGCATGGCGATGCTCAAGTACGGCCTCAGCGACCTGCGCCTGCTCTTCGACGGCAACGTTTCCTATTTCTTGTCAGGGAGGGATGCGTAAATGTTCGTTTCCTGGGAACTGCTGAAGGATTTTATCGAGCTGGACATCTCCCCCGAGGAGGCCGCGGAGCGTCTGACGCTCTCCGGCACGGAGGTGGAATCCATGACGCGCACGGAGGGAAAACTGAAGGGCGTCGTCGTGGCGAAGATCGAGGCGCTGGAGAAGCACCCCACGGAGGGGCGGCTCTTCGTCGCGCAGCTCGACACAGGGGGGCCCCACCCTCACGTCTGCGTCACCAGCGCCGTCAACATGAAGCGGGGCGACCTGGTGTTCTACGCGGGGCCCGGCGCCGTCCTGCCGGATGGGACGACGCTCGGGATGCGCGACTTCGCCGGGGTGGAGAGCGCCGGGATGATGCTCTCGGCGGCGGAGCTGGGCCTGCCGGACGTGGACTCGCCGGAGGGCCTGCTGATCCTGCCGCCGGACGCGCCCGTCGGGGCGGACGCCTCCGCGCTCTACCACATCGGCGACACGATCCTGGACGTCTCCATCACGCCAAACCGCGGCGACCTGCTGAGCGTGCTGGGCATGGCCCGCGAGCTGAAGGGCCTCTTCCCGCACTCCACCCTCACGACGCCCTATTGGCTGCGGCCCCTTGAGCAGGAAAGGGAGTGGACGGAGAAGTTCGGCGAGATCTCCCTGCCGGACAAGGGCTGCCTGTGCTACCGCCTGGGGCTCGCCACGGGCGCGAAGATGGGGCCCTCGCCCCTCACGGCGCGGATCGACCTCAGCCACCTCGGCATGAGGCCCATCGTGAACGCCGTGGACGTCACCAACTACGTCATGCTGACCCTGGGCCAGCCCCTGCACGCCTTCGACCTGGGCACGCTGCCCGCCCGCGAGATCACCGTGCGCGCCGCGCATAAGGGCGAGGTCATGACGACGCTCGACGGCAAGGAGCGCGCCCTGACGGAGCGCGACATGCTCATCACCAGCGGCGGCGAGGCCATCGCCCTGGCCGGGGTCATGGGCGGCCAGCAGACAGGCATCAACGCCGACACCCGTACGGTGGTGGTGGAGAGCGCCTGCTTCTCCCCCGTCCGCGTGGGGCACACGTCGCGCCGCCTGGGCATCGGCTCGGAGGCGGCGTTCCGCTTTGCCCGCACGGTGGACCCCGCCCTGAGCAAGACGGCCCTGTCGGCCGCGCTGACGCTCCTGAGGGAATGGTGCGGCGCTGAGGTGGGCTACCGCTCCCTGGCGGCGGAGAACAGCTACCCGGCCCCCAAGCCCGTCATCCTGACGAGGAAGAAGCTCTCGACCTACCTCTCCTGGGGCGACATGGACGAGGCCTCAAAAATCATCGAGGGCTTCGGCATCCGGCACACGTCCGGCGGCGGGGACGAGCGCACCTTCCTGCCCCCCACGTGGCGGCCGGACATCTCCATTGAGGAGGACTTGATCGAGGAGGTTGGACGCTTCCGGGGCTACAACGACGCCCCCAGCCGCCTGCCGGGCGAACCGGCACACCGGGCGGACGCCGGCGGGCCCATGCGCCTGGCCGCGTTTGTGCGCCAGGCCCTCATCGCGCGGGGCTACGTTGAGGTCATGACGTACAGCTTTCTGCCGGAGGATTTCCCCAGCCGCCTCCGCATCCCGGAGGATGATCCACGGGCGCGCACGCTGAAGCTGGCCAACCCCATCAGCCGCGATCAGATCGCCATGCGCACGACCCTTGTGCCGGGGCTTCTGATGAGCCTCAGGGCGACGCTGGCCTCCGGCTGGCGCGGCCCGGTGCGCACCTTCGAGCAGGGGCGCGCCTTCCTGATGGACGAGGGCAGCCCTTCCGGCCACGTCGAGGTGGAGCGGGTTGCGGGCCTGGCCTTCGGCGGCTCCGACCCCCGTACGCCGTGGAAGGGGCAGGAGGAGGACTTCTACTCCGTCAAGGCGGACGTGACGGCGCTGATCGAGGCGCGCGGCTTCACTCCGGTCTTCGTCCCCGGGCACGAGCCCTTCGCCCACGCGGGGCAGACGGCCGAGGTTCGCATCACCCTTGACGGCGGCAAAAGCGAGAGGATTGGCTATCTGGCGAGGCTGAAGCCCGCCCTGGAGCAGGAGCTGGACGTGAGCGGCCCGGTCTGCCTGTTCGAGCTGGACCTTGCGCCCATGGAGGAGGCCCGCCGCCCGGCGTTCCATCCCACGAGCCCCTTCCCCGCGTCGCTGAGGGACATCTCCCTGCTCGTCCCGGTTGAGAGGAGCCAGGACGAGGTGACCGTGGACATCAGGGCCGCCGTCCGCGAGGCCGCGTCCGCCGTGGGGGTGGACGGGAACATCCTCGAGGCGATCCGCCTCTTCGACGTCTACGAGGGCAAGGGGATCCCGGAGGGGTTCCGCAGCGTGGCCTACTCGCTCAGCTACCGCGCGCAGGACCGCACCCTTAAGGATGAGGAGGTGGAGGCCGTCCACGTCCGGGTGAGGGAGAGCCTGCCGCAGAAAGGGTACAATATACGGTAGCCTAGGGTTGATAACATACAGCGCCCCGCCCCTGGCGGGGCCTGTCTCAGGAAGGTGATGAGCTAGATGGAGCTGAAGAACATTGAAGGGCTTGTGGACCACCTCTCGGAGGCCGTCGAAAAGTTGATCCAGGAGCGGGATGGGCTGAAGAAGGAGATCGAGCGCCTCACCGCCTACGCCGCCGAGCGCGACGAGGAGTGCGTGCGCGTGAGGCAGGAGATGGCGCAGATACTTGAGTCCGCCGCGGAGGAGAACCAGCGCATGGACCGCAGCAGTTCCGAGATCGAGGCGAAACTGCAGAACCTGAACGACCGCCTGATGTCGCTTGTTACCTCCCCCTCTGAGGAGCCGCCAGCGGAACAGGGTTAAGGGCCGTGAACACGCTGAAGGAGGTCTTTCTCTCCGTTGGGAAGAAGACCTACAGCATCAAGACGCCCCTGGAGGACGAGTCCCTGGAGCGCGTGAAGGCCCTGATTCATCAGGCATTCCCGCATCCGGGGGACTCCGCGCGCGTGCCGTTTCGCGGCGTGGACCAGGAGGTGCTTCTGGTCCTCACGTGCCTTCAGCTTGCCTATATGCTGGACAGCGTGACGGTGAAGCTGGAGGCCCTTTTGGAGCGGCTTGGCCTCGCGCCGGAGCCCGCAGCCGAAACCGGGCCCGATCAGTAAGCCGCCGTCTTCCCCATGCCGCCGCGAAGACAACAGGACCGCCGGAACAGCCGGCGGTCCTGTGTTTTGGCGCGAAATTAAAGGGTGCTAAATCAAGAGGGTGCTAAATCAAGCTTTTGTAGAGTTTGACGATGTCCTCAACGGAGGCTTCCCTGGGGTTGCCGGGCAGGCAGGCATCCTCATGCGCTGAGGCCGCCAGGGCGGGGATATCCGCCTCCTTGACGATCTCCTTCAGGTCAGGCGCAATGCCCACGTCGGCGCTCAGCTTCTTCACCGCCGCGATGGCCGCGTCCCGGTACTGTTCCTGCGTCATCGTGTCCACGCCGGCGACGCCCATGACCCTCGCGATCTCGCGGTACTTCTCGCCGGAGTAATCGCGGTTGAACTCCATCGCGGTCGGCAGCAGGATGGCGCAGGCGACCCCGTGCGGCGTGCCATAGTAGGCGGAAAGCGTGTGCGCCATCGCGTGGTCGATGCCCAGGCCCACGTTCGAGAAGCCCATGCCCGCGACGTACTGCCCCAGGGCCATCCCCGTGCGGCCGTTCTCCTTTCCGGCAACCGCGTCCCGCAGGGAGTCGGAGATCATCTTGATGGCCGTGATGTGGAACATATCGGACAACGCCCACGCGCCCTTCGTGATATAGCCCTCAATCGCGTGCGTCAGCGCGTCCATGCCCGTCGCGGCGGTCAGGCCCTTGGGCATGGTCGCCATCATGTCGGGGTCCACCACCGCGACCACGGGGATGTCATGACGGTCCACGCAGACGAACTTCCTCTTGCGCTCTACATCGGTGATGACGTAATTGATCGTCACCTCGGCCGCCGTTCCCGCCGTCGTCGGGACCGCGATGATGGGGATGGAGGGGTGCTTCGTCGGCGCGACGCCCTCGAGGCTCCTCACGTCGGCGAACTCAGGGTTGGCGATGATGATGCCCACGGCCTTGGACGTGTCCATCGAGGAGCCGCCGCCGATGGCGACGATGCAGTCCGCGCCCGACGCCTTGAACGCCTCCACGCCCGCCTTGACGTTCTCGATCGTGGGGTTGGGCTGGATTTCGCTGAAGAGCGTGTAGGTGATGCCCTCCTTGTCCAGCAGGTCCGTGACCTTGGCCGTGACCTTGAACTTCACCAGATCAGGGTCGGACGCGACAAAGACCTTCTTCAGCCCCCGGTTCCTGATCTCCGCCGGAATAGCCGATATCGCGCCTGAGCCGTGATACGAGGTCTCGTTCAGGGTGAAACTGTACATGATACTCCTCCTCCTCAAGTTGTGAGTTGTTATGGCCTGCCCAGTATATCATTTCAGCGAGATTGGACGCAACAGGACGCCAATAAGCGAACAGCGCCGTGAGCTCTTCGCTCATTGGCGCATGGAAACGTCTGACGGGAATGTCGCCGCCCCTGTTCAGGGGGTTCCGGAGAAGAGGGGCCGGACACCTTCAGCGCTGGTAGGCGACCTCCCCGGCGATGACCGTCATCACGGGCAGGATGTCCCGGATGGCCCTTGGGCTGCACGTGAAGATGTCCTCGTCCAGCACCGTCATGTCGGCCGCGAAGCCCGGCCGGATTCGTCCCTTGTCCCCCTCGTGGAACTCCAGGTAGGCGCTGCCCGTGGTGTACGCGTCGATGGCCGCCGCCACGTCAACCCGCTCCTCCGGGAACCAGCCGCCCTCCGGCCAGCCCTCCTTGTCCATGCGCGTGACGGCGGAGTAGATGTTGGGGAAGGGGTTGCAGTCCTCCACGGGGGAGTCGGTGCTGTACCCGATGGGGACCCCCATCCGGCTGAGCGTCCCGAAGGCGTAGGACGTGGAGGCTAGCTCATGCCCGCAGCGCGCCTCGGCCATATGGATGTCATAGTCCAGAAAGATGGGCTGGTAGCAGACGCAGATGTGGTTCCTCGCGATGTCCTCCAGCAACGGCCGGTCGGTGATCTGACAGTGGTTGATGACGTTACGCAGGCGGTTTTGAGCGTCGGCCCGCGCGTAGCAGCCCACCACGCCGGCGACGGCGCGGTCTCCGATGGCATGGGTGACGACCTGGACGCCGGCCTCCTTCGCCGCGCGGCAGAACACGTCCATGTCCGCGTCGCTGAGGGTCTCGACGCCGAAGTTCTCCGGGTCATCGTGATAGGCCTGCCTCAGGGCGGCGCTGCGCCCTCCGAGCGAGCCATCCTTGAAGAGCTTCAGCGGCCCCGCCTCCACGTGCGGGTGAAAATCCCCCCGCCGGGCGTAGGTCCCGGCCAGGTACTCCCTGAAGTCCTCCAGCTTATAGAAGGTCGTCTGCTGCCGGTGGCGGAGGGCGGCCCGTCCCTGGGCGTGAACGTCGTTGATGAGGCGGAACACCTCATCCGGCGTCAGGGGCAGGAGCCCCACGTCGTTGGACTGCAGGCTCGTTATCCCGCGGCTGACGGCGTAGGCCGCCGCCCGGGCGTACAGGTCGCCGTATTCCTTTGCAGTGTACGGGGGCAGGACCGACCGCGCGCGGGCGAGGTTCTCCTTGAACACGCCGCTGGGCGTGCCGTCCTCCTCGCGCTCAAAGAGGCCGTCCTCGAACTGCGGCGAGTCCTTCGTCAGTCCCATGATCTCGATGGCGCGCGTGTTGACGGAGAAGATGTGCTCGCACACCCGCCGCACCACGATGGGGACCTCCGAGGATATCTGGTCGAGGTCGTGGCGGTCGGGGAAGCGCCGCTCCCCCTCCGTGAAGAGGTCCTCGTTCCAGCCGCCCCCCTCAATGCCCCTCTTCCCCGCGTCAGGATGCTCCGCGAGGAAACGCCGGCCCCGCTCGATGATCTCGTGAAGGGAGCGCGCTCCGCTCAACTGAAGCTGGGCCATGTTCAGCCCCACGGTGAAGATGTGGCAGTGCGCGTCGTTCAGGCCGGGGATGACGGTCCGCCCCTCACAGTCGAAGACCTCCGCGCCGCCGCCCGCCACGCGCAGGACCTCCTCGTTGGAGCCAACGCAGCGGATGACGCCGCCCTCCGCGCAGACAGCCTGCGCGAAGACGCCGCGTTCGACGTAAATCTTACCGTTTGTAAGGACGAGCTTCCCCATATCCGGAAGGGACAGGGAAAACCTGGGCAGCGGCCCCGCCGCCGCTCAGGTCTCGCTTCATCTTGCGCTTAAGAATGGCACGCGTCCCAAAGGGCACAAGGGAGCCTCTGAAACACCTATGGAGGAAAGGCCCGCAAATATCGCTGGCAAAATCAATGGAGTCCGGGACATCATATGTACCCATTCCCACCACGCTCCAGAACGACATTGCACTGCCCCCTTTTTGACAGGAAACATTACCTCTAGGGGAGCCGTAAGCTCTCCTTCTTGGTAACATGGCTCCGTATTATAGCGAAAAATTTTTCTATGTCAAGCCTCGAAAACGGATCTGCCTCCCAGCGGAGCAGGCCCCCCCATGCCCAGCCTCCGAAGACCGGCCCTTGTGTTTTGGGAAAAAGCCGCTATAATAATCCAATCTCAATTTAGACCGAGCGGTCGAACCGAGAGGTTTTAAAAAGCCAGGGGGTGGGGGAGATCATCAGGAGTGCGGCAGCCACGCGGCAAGAGCGGTCAAACTCAGCCACACGGCGGGAGCGATCAAATCTTAAGGCCGAGAAGCGCCGCAGGCTTGTCGAGGCCGCCATAGATGAGTTCAGCGAGAACGGGCTGGAAAACGCTTCGTACAACCGCATCATTGAGCGTTCGGGCCTCAGCAAGGGGGCCGTTTACTATTACTTCGACAACAAGGACGCCCTGCTGGGCATCGTGATGGAGGAGATTGGCGAGCGGGTGCTCGCCGCCGTCCCGGAGAGGCCGCTGCCCGTGAGGCGGGAGGAATATTGGGAGGCCGTTTGGGGCTACCGGCAGAGCGAGGTTGATTTCTTCAAGGCGAACCCGGCCCTGGGACGAGTCCTCATCATGTCGCTGGGCGGGCGTGAGCTTGCGACGGAGGAACTGGAGCGTCTCTACCCCGCGCTGGGCCGCCTGGTCCAGCGGCAGAAGGACCTCATCCGCAGGGGCCAGGAGCTCGGCGCCGTGAGGGACGACCTGAGTGTGGACGCCGTCTTTGAAATGATGCGGACGATTGACAGGATGCTCTGCGTCCGCTTCTTCGGCCACGGGGGCGGGGACGCCGGGGGCCTGGAGCCGGATGAGAGGACGCGCCGTTCTCAGGATTACGCGCGCCTCTTTCGGGACCTGGTCCAGCGGATGCTCTTGCCCGAAAACAGGGGAAAAATGATGGAGGAGGAATTGATAGATGTTGAAAGGATTGCTGTCGGCGCTGAATAAGGCGAGGGTCCTGCTGTGGGTGCTCATCCTGATCGGGGTGGGGGCGCTGGTCGGGTTTCAGGTGATGGCCAAGCTGCGCCAGGCGGAGGCCAACCTCCGTTCCCTTGAGACGGCGGAGAAGGTGGTCTACCCGGTCACGACGGAGGTGCTGAGGACGTCGGACTGGGACACGTGGCGGAGCTACTACGGCCAGGCGAAGTCCGCCCACACGCAGAACATCACAACCTACGAGCGCGAGATTGTGCGTGAGGTGAAGGCGGACATCGGCACGCCCGTCAGGGCCGGCCAGACCCTCGTGACGCTCCAGGTGGCGGACCGCGGGGCGCGGGTGCAGTCGGGGCGCACCAGCTACGAGGAGGCGCAGCTGGACTACAACCGCAAGAAGGAGCTCAACGCCAAGGGCGGCATCTCGCAAAGCGAGGTGGACGCGGCTTACGCGAAGCTGAAGTCCGCCGAGGCCGCGCTGAGAAGCTCCCAGTCCACGCTTCAGCGCACGGAGCTGAAGGCCAGCATTGACGGCATCGTTTCGGCCCGCAACGTGGAGCCCGGCGAGATCGCCGAGGCCGGCGTGCCCCTCCTCTCCATCGTGGACCCGAAGGAGATGGAGGCGGAGCTGATGGTGTCGAAGAAGGATATCTCCCGGATAAACAAGGACACCCCCGTGGATATCGTCGTGGACGGGGTGGTCAGCCAGGGGTGGGTGAAGCGCATCAGCCCCGAGGCGCAGTCCGGCTCCGGCCTCTACCCCGTGGTGGTGGGGCTGCCGGAGACCAGCGGCATCCTGCCCGGAACTTATGTTGAGGGCCGCTTCCGCGTGGCCCATCAGGCGAACGTGATTGTCATCCCCTCGAACGTTGTGATCTACCGCGGCGACACGCAGTCCGTCTACGTCGCCGCCAGGGCGGGGGAGGAGGACACGGCCAAGCTCGTCTCCATCACCACGGGCGAGGGGCGCGACGGTCAGGTCGTCGTCACCTCCGGGCTCAAGGCCGGGGATGAGCTGATCGTCAGCGGCAACCGAATTCTTTATGACGGCGTGAACATCACGAAATCGGCCGCGCAGCGTGAGCGCTCTGAATCCGGGAACGCGGAAAGGGCGGACTCGTCCCGCGCCCCCGGTGAGCTTCAACTTCAAGGGGAGGCCCGCGGGTAAGATGCGCGGCTTTATCCGTTTCTGCATCTATCACCCCGTCTTCACCGCCTGCTCCGTCATCGTCTGGGTCCTGCTGGGCATCAGCAGTTACTTCACGCTGGGGGTCATGCTCTACCCCAACGTGGAGCTGCCCTTTGTCCTTGTGCGCACCACCTACAGCGGCGCGGGGCCCAGCGAGATTGAGCAGCTCGTCACCAAGCCCATTGAGGACGCGGTGGCGGATGTGGAAAACCTCAAATCCCTGACCAGCTATTCCCGCGACGGCGTGTCCATGGTGGCCGTGGAGCTCCAGTCCGGCACGGACCAGGACATGGCGCTGCTGAACGTCAACAACGAGGTCAAGGCCGCCATCCCGGACCTGCCGGACGGCGCGGACGAGCCGGTCTGCATCAAGTTCGACATCAACGCCCAGCCCTTCCTGACCGTCGCCTTCACCTCCGACACCCTGCCGGAGAAGACGGCCAAGAAGATCATCGAGGACCGTATTCAGCCCATCGTGGCCCGCGTGGAGGGCGTGGGGCAGGCCCAGGTGTCCGGCGGGCGCGACCGGGAGATCCACATCCTGCTGGACCCCGCGGCCCTGAGCGACTACGGCGTCTCCTACCTTCAGGTGTGCAGCGTGGTGGCGGCCAACAATGAAAGCACCTCCACGGGCTACGTCACGCAGAGGAAGGACGAGGTCTCCCTGCGCCTCATCGGGGAGTTCAACAACTCCGAGCAGCTTGAGAACATCCTGATCCCGAACAAGAGCGGCCAGCCCGTGCGCCTCTCCATGCTGGGGGAGGTGGTGGACGCCGAGGCGGACCCGCGCAGCACCGCCCGGTCCAACGGGCACAACGTGGTGATGATGCGGGTCAGCCCCAGCTCCAACGCCGACGTGGTGAAGGCCGGCGCGGACGTCAAGCGCCTGCTGGAGCGGGAGATGAAGGACTATCCCGACTTCACCTACGACTACACCCAGGACGACACCACCTTCGTCGAGACGGCGGTCAAGAACATCGTCCGGGACACGCTGATCGGCATCGCCATCACGGCGCTGGTGATTTACCTGTTCCTTGGGCGGTTCTCGGCGACGTTCATCGTGGCCCTGTCCATGCCCGTGGCCTTCGCCGCGACCTTCGTCCCCCTTCAGATTTTGGGCTACAGCCTGAACCTCATGAGCACCCTGGGGCTGGCCCTCTCCATGGGCACGCTGGTCATGAACGCCATCCTGATTATTCAGAACATCTACCGCTACCGTGACATGGGCTATGACCCGTTTAAAGCCGCTGAGGAGGGGACGGTGGAGATCTCCATCTCCGTCCTGGCGGGCGTGCTGACGAACCTGGGCGTGTTCACGCCCGTGGCGCTGATGAGCAGCATCGCGGGGCAGTTCCTGCGGCCCTACGCCGTCACGATTGTGTACGCCACGATTTTCTCCCTGTGGGTGACGATGGCGGTGACGCCCTGCCTGGCGGCCAGGGTGAAGGCCAGCGATAAGGGGATATCCCTCGTGGGCCGGATTTTGACCGGATGGTGGAACTGGCTTTTCGAGGGGTTCGAGGACCTCTTCAGGGGACTGCTGCGCGCCGCCATGAAGTTCCCGCTGACCACGGTGCTGCTGACCCTCCTGGCCACGTGGGGCTCCCTGAAGCTTGGGGGGCTCATTGGCACGCAGTTCACCCCCAGCACCGACGACGGCAGCATCCGCATGACGCTCACCATCGACAACAACAGTTCCCTGGAGAACACCATGGAGCTGCTGTATAAGGTGGAGGACTACGTGAACTCCATCCCGGACCGGAAGTGGGTTCGCAACATGGTGGCGTCGGTGGCCGGTTCCATGCGCAGCCAGTCCCTCAACCAGGTCAGCTTCAACCTCTATCTGGTGGACGACCCCAAGCGCCCCAACACCCAGGTGATTGCGGACCGCATCCGCCCGTGGCTGGCGACGCTGCCCGGCATACAATATTCCGTCGCGGCCACCCGCTCCGGCTTCAGCGACCCGATCTCCATCGAGGTGCGGGGACAGGACCTGAACACCATCTACAACGTGGCGGAGGACATCCGGAGAAGGGGACGCGCCGTGGCCGGCGTCCGCGACCTCCAGACCAGCATGGAGATGGGCAAGCCGGAGCTTCAGGTTCAGCCCATCCGCTGGCGGCTGGCGCCCCTGGGGCTGAACATCTCGGACCTGGCGAACATCGTGCGCGGCTACCTCATCGGGCGGGATTCGGGCAAGTTCCGCGAGGGCGGCTATGAGTACGACATCGAGACACGCCTGGCCCGCGAGAAGGCCGGCGACATCTACGAGGCCCACGAGCTGCCCATCATGACGAGCTACGGCCTGGTCCCCCTGAACGAGATGGCCAACGTCGTGTGGAGCGACGCCCCCACGGAGATCCAGCGCATCGACCGCGAGCGCGCCGTCACCGTGACGGGCCGGACCCGGTTCATCACGACGGGCGAGGGCAACGCGCGGATGCAGGAGCTGATTGCTCAGATGGAGAAGGAGGGCCGGTTCCCGGAGGGCGTGTCCATCCACTTTGGCGGCGAGCAGGAGGACATGGGCGAGAACTTCCTCGACCTGCTCCGCACGCTGGTGACGGCCATCATCGTCACCTACCTGGTGGTGGCGGCCATCCTGGAGTCCTGGACTTACTCGGCCATCATCCTGTTCACCGTGCCCATGGCGGCCATCGGGGTGGTCCCGGCGATGCTGCTGACGGACGTGAGCATCTCCATCTTCGCCATCATCGGCATGATCATGCTGGTGGGGATGGTGGTGAACAACGCCATCGTCATCGTGGACTACGCGGAGATTTTGAGGGATCAGGGCCGGCATCCCTACGAGGCCATCGAGGAGGCCTGCCAGGTTCGCTTCAAGTCTCTGGTCATGGCGGTGGTCACGTCCGTCGTGTCGCTGATCCCGCTGCTGTCGGCCGGGCGCGGCTCGGAGATGAAGATCCCCATCGCGGTGGTGGCCATGGGCGGCCTGATGGCCGGAGGCTCCCTGGCGATGCTCTTTATCCCCGCGGCGTACAAGGTCGTCTGGCGCGTCCGTCTGGGGTGGGCGCGCTGGCGGGGAACGCCGGCGGCGTAGGCGGAGGGGGCCGGCCGCGGCCCCCTTCAAGTTTGCGCTTCCCGCTGCCGATATATACATCAGAACGTAAAATTGCACCAAGGAGGTCTTCAATATGGCCGTCACCAACGTAACCGGCGCCGCCGCCGCCACGAGCACCAATTCCACAACCGCCGTCACCAACGCGACGAGCGACCTGGGAAAGGACGCCTTTTTAAAACTGTTGATCGCCGAGCTCTCCAACCAGGACCCGCTCAACCCCATGGAGGACCGCGAGTTCATCTCCCAGATGGCGACGTTCAGCAGCCTTGAGCAGATGCAGAACATGAACAGCACCCTTCAGTCGATGGCCGAGGCCAACAAGTTCTCCGCCGTCAGCTACATCGGCAAGGCCATCGCCTACACCGTGGACGCGGGCACGGAGGACGCGGAGTCCGTGCAGAAGGCCGGGATCGTCAGCGAGATCTGGTTTGACGAGAAAAAGGGCACGGTCCTCAGGACCACCGACGGCGACGAGGTGCTTCTCAACCAGGTGGAGGGCGTCACGGAGGTGGCGTAACGCCCCTCATATACGTTATAATAGGCAAAATCTTCGGCTCTCAGGATGAGGACGGTTTGGTGGACGGAGCGACAGAGAAAAAAACGACGGAGGTCTTTTTGAGATGCTCAGATCATTGATGACGGCGGTCACGGGCGTTCGCGCCCACCAGACCATGCTTGACGTCACCGGCAACAACATCGCCAACGCAAACACCACGGGGTTCAAGAAGGACAACACGATCTTCCAGGACCTGATGTATCAGAACTCCAAGCTGGCCAGCGCGCCCTCGGACGGCCGCGGCGGCATCAACCCCGCGCAGGTGGGCCTTGGCGTCAGCGTCGGCGCCATCGAGACGATCTTCACCCAGGGCGGCGCCAACTACACGGGCAACGTCTCTGACATGATGATCAACGGCAACGGCTTCTTCGTCTACGACAGCGGCACGGGCACCCAGCTCTACAGCCGCGCGGGGGCGAACGTCCGCGACGCGGACAACAACCTGGTGCAGTCCGGCACGGGCTACCGGCTCCAGGGCTACAAGATGGAGAAGTCCCCGCTGGACTCGTCCACCTATGTTCAGAGCAGCTCCATCCAGGACATCAACATCCCGCTGGGCCGGAAGCTGGAGCCCAACGCCACGTCGGTGGTGCAGTATCAGTGTAACCTGGACAGCCGCAGCACCGCCTACCTGCCCTATGGCTTCGCGGACATCCCCTACAACCAGGACGCCCTCACCGACAAATCGCCCGCCGTGTTTGGATACACCGGGAACCGCTACGGCACGGCCGAGGTCAAGCTGGGCAGCGACAAGACCTACTTCATGAGCTTTGAGACGAACTTGGACAACACGGAGACGCTCGTCTCCAACGGAACCGCGACGGTCGTCCCGGCGGATACTACCGCTACCCCTCCTATTCCCGCTGGCTACGTCAAGGATTATCTTTCGATCAACATCGGCACGGGCCAGAACATGGCGACCGCCACGTCCATCAACTTCGACATGACCGGCATCACCACGGGCGGCCTGCCCGAACTGAAATTGACCAGCGACGTGGCGGGCAACGCCAACCTCAAGTCCGTCTCCACGGACGGCAAATATTCCCTCTACCAGTATCCGGGGACGGCCGGAATGGCTGACACCGATTACTTTATCGCCACTTATGATGCCGGCGTGCTGACGATTCGGAACGCGACGGGCGTCGTGGACGCCACCGGGGCGCTTATACCCAATGATACCACTCCTATCACCACCGCTAATGTCGGCAGTGAGAAGATCTTGCAGTACAACGTCGAGGACAAGATGAACTACGCCGGCGCGAGGGCGACGGTGATGAGGGAAACGGCGACGACCGGGGTATTTACGGCGGAGACCGTTCAGATTGCCGTCGAGTTCGACGAGAGGCAACTGTGGGATGACACGACCACGATGTATATGTGGTACCGTATTCCGGCGGGGACGTACAACACGGACCCGGATGATCCCACGGCGACGGTGACGATAACGGACGACACGATGGTTAAGATGACGGCGACGGTCTACTTCAACCCCGACGGGACCTTCAGTGATGTGGGGGGGCTTGCCGTGGTGGCACCGACAGATGTTGATTATCTGTCGGCTCTGGGGCAGGGGTCCTTCAAGATCGAGCCGGGCAACAGCGGCGCGTCCCTGGTCTTCTCCCAGGTCGAGAACAGCGCGGAGGTCACCATCGGCACCATCACCCAGGGCAGCGGCGT
>JAFUYV010000168.1 GCA_017476945.1 Fretibacterium sp. | reverse complement strand
GCTATCGTGGAACATAACGGAAGGACTTATACTCAGCCCTCTGGAAATTGTCAATCATTCGGCCGTGCAGCGCCGCGGTCAGCTAAAAACTATTTCAGTATTTTTGCATGTTAAGTGATATAATTTCAAAGTTATGGGGGCTCTCTCGGAGAAGTTCGCGGGTGCTCCGTTTTCGATTAAGTATTAAGTTAAGTACATTCTCATGAGGAGGTCTTTTCCATGAAATGGGGTAAGAATGCGCGGGTGTTGTGCCTTGCGTTTGCGGCGGTCCTGACGGTGGCGCTGTATGGGGGCGCGGAGGAGAAGCTGAGGGGTGTGGAGCAGCTCAAGACGGAGCGGCTGGCGGCTCAGCGCGGCACGGTAGGGCAGTTTATCGCCGAGGACCTGCTGGGGGACGCCAAGGGGTCGCTCCTCATTACCTATGAGAAGTACGTGGACGCTATCGCGGCGTTGAGGCAGGGCAAGGTTCGCGCCGTGGTGATGGATGAGTTGCCTGCCAAGCGCTTCCTGAGCGAGGTGGAGGGGCTGACTCTCATGGACGAGTCCCTCTCCGAGGAGAACTATGCCATTGGGTTCAAGAAGGGGAACTCCGAGCTGGTTTCGCAGGTGGATAAGGCTCTGGCAGAGATTAAGGCGGACGGAACCCTGGCGGCCATCTTCGACAAGTATCTCGTGGGGGACCCCAGTGCTGTCAAGCCGGAGGACATCGACACGAACAAGGGGGCCAAGGGTGGCAGGCTGGTGGTGGGGACCGAGGCCGGGTTCGCGCCCTACGAGCTGAGGTCCGGCAGCGGGTATATCGGCATCGACATCGAGATGTGCGCGGCCATCGCCAAGAAGCTGGACCGGGAGCTGGTCATTGAAAACATGAACTTCGACGCCCTTCCCATGGCCGTGTCCACGGGCAAGGTCGATATGATCTGCGCCGGCATCACCGTTACGGAAGAGCGCAGGGAGAACATGGACTTCTCCGGAAACTATGTGGAGGGGGCCCGGCAGGTCGCTGTGGTGCGCGCGGACGACTACGAGGCTCCTGCAGGTGCGGGTAAGTAGGATGCTCTTTGCCGCTGAGAGGCGTGGCGCGGGCCGCGGGGACGTCATCCTCGCGGCCTGTGTTGCGTTATTGCTGTTTTTACTCTTCCGTTCCGGCTTCTTCACGGCGACAGCGTGGGACGACTTCGGCCGGCGTTTCTATCAGAACTTCGTCAAGGACCGCCGCTACATGATGCTGGTGGACGGCTTGAAGGCAACCCTCTTCATGACCGCAGGGGCCACCCTCATCGGCCTGGCCGTCGGACTTATCCTGAGCGTCATCCGCGTCGCCTACAAGGGCGGGGTTCCTATCCGCCTCCTCAACGCCTTCGCGGAGTGCTACATCACCGTCCTGCGGGGGACCCCGGCGATGGTGCAGCTCCTGATCTGGAACTTCACCATCTTCGCCTCGGCGCGGGACCTCAATACACTGTATATCGCCGTTCTGGCCTTCGGCCTCAACTCCGGGGCTTACGTGGCGGAGATCTTCCGCGGAGGGATTGAATCCATTGACAGCGGTCAGATGGAGGCGGGGCGATCTCTGGGACTGTCCTACGGGACGTCCATGCGCTACATCGTCCTGCCCCAGGCCCTGCGCAATGTCGTCCCGATGCTGTTCAACGAGTTCATCGCCCTGCTGAAGGAGACATCCGTGGCCGGGTACATCGGCATCGACGACCTGACCCGTGCCGGACAGAACATCCAGGCTCTGACACTGGAACACTCTCAGCCTCTGGTGATGGTGGCCTTGATCTATCTGGTAATCGTCCTGTTCCTGACGGGTCTGGTGCGCCGCTTGGAGCAGTGGCTGAGCCGCGGCAGAAGGGGGTAGGCGTACATGAGCACGATGCAGGATAGCAGCGCCCCGATGATCGAGGTCCGCGACCTGCGTAAGGTCTTTGGAGAACTGACCGTCCTGAACGGGATCGACACCGGCATCCATCGGGGCGAGAAGGTCGCCGTGATTGGCCCATCCGGCTCCGGCAAGAGCACATTCCTGCGCTGTCTGAACCGCATGGAGGAGCCCACCTCCGGCGTTATCCGCTTTAAGGGGGAGGACATCACGGCCCCCGGCTGCGACATCGACCGTGTCCGCCGTCATGTAGGAATGGTCTTCCAGCATTTCAACCTCTTCCCGCATCTCACGGTGCGCCGCAACATAACCTTGGCCCCGACACAGCTCAAGATCATGGCCCAGGTGGACGCGGACCAACGGGCGGAGGAGCTGTTGGCCCGCGTGGGGCTGGCAGACAAGGTGGACGAGTGGCCGGAGCGTCTCTCCGGCGGACAGAAGCAGCGCGTCGCCATCGCGCGCGCACTGGCGATGGATCCGGACGTGCTGCTCTTCGATGAGCCGACCAGCGCGCTGGACCCGGAGATGATCGGCGAGGTGCTGGAGGTTATGAAGGAGCTGGCGGACGACGGCATGACAATGTATCTCGTTACGCACGAGATGGGTTTCGCCCGTGAGGTGGCCGACCGCGTGCTCTTCATGGATG
This sequence comes from Fretibacterium sp., assembly GCA_017476945.1. Classification (GTDB taxonomy): domain Bacteria; phylum Synergistota; class Synergistia; order Synergistales; family Aminobacteriaceae; genus JAFUYV01. The sequence goes on along the minus strand of JAFUYV010000168.1, from coordinate 3,403 downwards.
GGGGACGCATCACCGAGGAGGGCACGCCGGAGGAGGTCTTTGATCATCCGCGCGAGCCTCGCACGGTCGAGTTCCTCTCCAAGGTGCTGAGACGCTAAGAAAAACATGCGGGGCCCTGACGGGGGCCCCGCAAATTTATCGCGCGGCGGTCAGCGCAGGAGAGGACACGAGACCGCCCTCTAACAGCCCCCGCGCTTTAAACGCCCTAACGAATGAAGTCGAGAAGTTTGTGAAGTTCATCTCCCGCCGGAGGGACAGGGCCCGGGACAAAGCGCCCTGTCTCGCGCAGCCCCTGCCGCAGCATTGCCTTCAGGCCTTCTTCGCCGTTCACGATATCCCCCGCCGCGCAGGCTCCCAGCAGCGCATTAATCGCCAACGCGCCTCCGGTCTCCAGCGTAACGGTCTCAGCGCGGATATGGTCCGCCTTGATCTGGTTCCACAGGGCATCGCGGCTGCCACCCTCCGTGATGATCACACGCTCCACGGAGGTGCCCGCTTTCCGGCACCGACCGGCAATCCCGCCATACTCCCCCGCAATGGCCTCAAGGACAGCTCGCCACACAACGAACTGATCCGTGCCCAGGGTCATGTTGACGAAACATCCGTGCACGTCCTCAAGCCCCCTGGGGCCGCCGGTCAGCCATGGAAGAAAACGCACCCCGCCCGCTCCGGCAGGGACCTTCGCGGCCCCTTCGCTGAGATAGGAGTAACACGCATCATCCCCTGGACGGCCACACACGTTGTCGCGGAACCAGCGCAGGGCCAGCCCTCCCGTCCGCACAAAGCCCCAATAGAAGTAGGTGTCCGGCAGGGTTCCGCTGTTGAAGATAAGGCCATTGCCGCGCTGACTAAGGCCAGGCACGATGCCGCTCGTCGAGATACAGAACATGGAGCACATCCCCGCGACATCCACCGCATGCCCCGGCGCAAAGACGCCGCAGGCCAGGAGCGACTGCATGGTGTCCCCCGCCCCCGCGCAAACGGGGATACCTTCAGGGAAGCCCGTCGCGTCCGCGGCCTCTTGGGACAGCCCGCCAATAACATCCCACGGGCGGACAACGCGGGGCATGAGCGCGGGGTCAATGCCCAGAATATCTAGCTGCTCGTCAGACCAGCGTTTTTTCGTAACATCATAGCCCAGCCCCCAGCCGGACATCGCCCCCCAGTCGATAAAGGCATCCCCGGCCTTCAAACCAGCCAGCCTCATAAGGATATAAGGAGCGTTATGAACGAACTTGCAGACCTTTCCACGGGCTGAGGTGTGGGCGAGGAGCCAGCGCGCGTGCAGTGCAGGGAAAAGGCACAGCGGCTCCGGGTTACCCGTCTCGCGGGCCCAGATATCCAGACCACGGGCGGCGAGGGAGGCGGCGTCCTCCTGGGTGCGCGAGTCCAGATAGTTGATGTAGGGTGTCACCGCGTGGCCCTCCGCATCCACGCCAGCGACGCCGCAGATGATACCGTCACCCATAATGGCGCGGACGGAGGAGGGATCCAGCCCCTTCTCCGTCATCTGCGCCGCACAGGCCCTCATGCCCGCAAGGGTCAGAACGTGGTACTCGTCCACGTTCATCTCGACCCATCCCGGATGGGGATAGGAAAGCGTCGTCGGGTTGACCGCTTTGGCGAGGCACTGCCCTTCTGAACTGTAGACCGCGACCTTGACGCTTTGCGTACCCGCGTCAAAACAAAGGTAATTCCCCATGCCCGCTTACCTTCCAATCTTCACCGCTGGAAGCGGGCGCATAAAGATGAACTCATAGCCATATTGCCCTGTGGCGCTGTCCTGGGTCCGGCGTGACCCAGCGATCTGCCAGCCCTCGCGCCCCCGCCGTTCCATCCCCGCGGCAATGTTCTGATCAAGGAGGAAATCAATAACATATTCGTAGTTTTTCTCCTCGTTCGTCTCTGGCCCCGCACTCCCGGCCTTGGACGCGGCGTCTTCAGCAGCCGTGCTGATGGCGGACTTAAGCTGATGGAGCTCCCACCAATTCATGACCGTCGCAGCGAGCAACAGCACTATCAGCAGCATCAGCAGGATAGAACCGCCGCCCTTCTGCTTTGGCGCCTGCGCCGCCTCAGCCGACTGCTCCGACTCGGCTTCGGGGTTCTTACGGAAAAAGAGTTTCTCCTTGAGATTCATGTCCGTTTCCTCCTCCTGGGGGCTCTCTGACTCAAACAAAGATGAAGGCTCTTCCTGCCCGCTAACGCCCTCTGAAGGCAGATCGGAGAACGCCTCCTCCGCCGCCCCTTCATCTTTTTCCGACTCCTCGTGATCGTCTAATTCTTCCGCCCCGCCACCAGCCGCGACAAAGGACGCCTCACCCGCCCAAGCACCCAAAAGGGCCTCGGACGAATTGGTCTCTGCCGCAGGCTCGAGTTCAGGCTCCGCCTCCTCCCCGGTCGGGAACTCCGCCTCAGCGTCTGACAAAGGCTCCAGTTCCCGCCTCTGGGAAGTTTCCTCGTCGATAGACAGTGCCCCGGCCATCTCTGGGACAGGGATGTCCAGTGTCAGTTCCGATTCCGCGTCAGAGGCTCCTGGTTCTGGGGCTTCATTCTGTACCTTGACCTCCTCTGCGGGCTCTTCGGACAAGGGGGCCTCCAGCGGCTGCGGTTCTCGCGGCTCCCCGCCTATCGTAAGGTCCAGAGGGTCAGCGGCCGTGGGAACGAGCGTCTCCTCCGGCGGCTCTTCTATCTCCGCGTTCTCCTCCACAGGGGGCTGCGCCGCAACATCTATAAAGCCGCCAGCCTCCTGCATGGGATCTCGCGTAATGTCTGCAGCAGGCTCGGCTTCCGTCTGAACCTGCGAGGCTGAAGCCGTATCTGGCTCCACCGGCGGGTCAGCCACCAGCAGCGGCTGTTGCGCGGGAAGCTCGTCTGGGGGCTCAGACGCAACGGGCCTCTCGTTCTCCTTTCTCGCCTTCGGTCTCGACATGAAGTTCGCCATAAACGCCGAGGGAGGCTCCGTCATCGCCGCCGCAAGATCTTCAAGCAACTTCTCCTCTGCCGTCTTAGCCGACGCCTCAGGCATCGCCTCGGCCTCCGGCCCGGCAACTTCCCGCGGGGCATCCAGCTCTAGCACAGGCTCGTCAGGGATAAGCTCAGGCATCACTTCCGGCTCGCTAGTCTCCGGAATGAGGACATCTGGCTCAGGTTGCGGCTCCTCTGGGGCGTGCTCAGCCTCATCAACAGAGCTGGCTTCCGTTTCTGTCACAGGCTCTTCCTCGGCAAGTTCAGGCTCGAAAGCCTCGACAATGGGCTCATCGGCTTCCGGCTCAGAGCCCTCAGCCTGCGACTCCGGCTCCTCTGTCGGCGCTTCCGAAACATTGAGCACAGTGTCGGCCAGGGGTTCCGGGGCTTGAAACTCCGGGGTGACAGCGGGCTCCTCCGCCTCAGGCATCACCTC
>JAFUYV010000167.1 GCA_017476945.1 Fretibacterium sp. | reverse complement strand
TCAAGGCGCTGCAAGGGGTGAACTTCCAGTTGAAAGCGGGGGAGGTTCACGCGCTGCTGGGTGAGAACGGCGCGGGCAAGTCAACGCTGATTAAGGTTCTGGGCGGCATCTATCGCGCGGAGGAGGGCGAAATTCTTATCGAGAGTCAGCCCATCTCGATCCAGAACGTCAGCGACGCGAGGGCGAACGGCATCTCCATCATCCATCAGGAACTGGTGCTCGTGCCGCACATGACGGTGGCGGAGAACATCTATCTGGGGCGTGAGCTCATGGGGCCCTTCGGCATCGACAGCGCCCGGATGCGCCGCCAGGCTCAGGAAATGCTGGACCGTTTCAGCCTGGGCATCGACGCCGGAGATCTGGTGGGCAGCCTCAGCATCGCCCAGCAGCAGATGGTGGAGATCGTCAAGGCCATTTCCTTCAACTGCAAGATCCTCGTGATGGATGAGCCGACGTCCTCCATCTCCGACCGGGAGGTCAGCGCGCTCTTCGACATCATGCGGAACCTGACGGCCCAGGGCGTGGGCATCGTCTATATCTCGCACAAGATGAGCGAGCTGGACGAGGTCTGCGACCGAGTGACGGTGCTGCGCGACGGAATGTACGTCGGCACCTGCGTAGTGAAGGAGACGCCACGGGAGGACCTGATCCGTATGATGGTCGGCCGCGAGCTGTCCTCCTACTACGTGCGGGACCACGTGGAGGGAACCGATGTCGTTCTGAAGTGCGAGCACATCGACGACGGGCGGAAAACCCGCAAGCGCGTCAACGACGTCAGCTTTGAGGTTCGGCGGGGCGAGATCGTAGGCTTTGCCGGGCTGGTCGGCGCGGGGCGCAGCGAGACGATGGAGTGCGTCTTTGGCCTCATGCCCGGCTCCACGGGCACTGTGGCGCTGGAGGGCAGGGCGCTGAACATCCACACCCCGGTGGACGCGATGGACGCGGGCATCGCGATGGTCCCGGAGAACCGCAAGGTGGAGGGGCTCTACCTCGTGCAGAGCGTCAGTTTCAACTCCACCATTGAGGTGCTCTACGAGTTCATCGGGCGCCTTCGGGTCAACAAGAACCGCGAGGCGGAGATCACGCAGGAGTTCATCGACAAGATGAACACCAAGACGCCAAGCCATGAGCAGGCGGTCGGGAACCTCTCCGGCGGCAACCAGCAGAAGGTGATGATCGGGCGGTGGCTTGCGACCAAACCGCGCGTTTTAATTTTGGACGAGCCCACGCGGGGCGTTGACGTCGGCGCGAAGGCGGAGATCTATGAGATCATGAATGACCTGACCAAGCAGGGCGTCTCCATCATCATGATATCCTCCGAGCTTCCGGAGATCATCAATATGTCCGATCGCGTCTACGTTATGTACGACGGGCGGATAACGGGGTGCATCGACTGGCATAACCTGAGCCAGGAGGCCATCATGAGGCTCGCGACGACCGAAGAGGCGGCCGGAGGTTCGGGGGGCCTTTTCTCCCCCGAGTCAAAACAGACGGGAGGAAAGGACCAATGAAGGCAGTCAAGCGTTATTTTGTCGATAATATGGGCATCATCTGTGCCCTTGTGGGCATGGTGATGTTTCTGTACCTGTGGCCCGCGACGCACAACACGTTCCTGACCCGGACAAACATCTTTAACGTCCTCCGCCAGAGCTCCACGAACCTCATGCTGGCCTGCGGCATGACGATGGTCATCATCCTGGGCGGCATCGACCTCTCCGTGGGCTCCATCATCGCCATGTCCGGCGTGCTGGGCGCGGCGGCCGTGGTGTGGTATGGCCTGCCGGAGGGCGTGGGCATCGCCATCGCGCTCCTCTCCGGCCTCATCTTTGGTCTGCTCAACGGCATGGTCATCGCCATGACGAAGATCCCTCCATTCATCGTGACCCTGGCCTCCATGAACGTGGCGAAGGGCATCGCCTACGTCTTCTCCGGCGGAAAACCCATCCGCTGCATGACGGACGCCTGGAAGTTCCTGGGCGCGGGCTACGTGGGGCCGGTTCCGACCCCCGTTATCTCCATGACCGCCGTCTTCATCATCGCGGTGCTCATCCTGAACCGCACGAGGATCGGCCGGCACATCTACGCGGTGGGCGGCAACGACACGGCGGCGAAGTTCTCCGGCATCAGCACGGCGAAGACAAAGTTCTTCGTCTACAGCTTCTCCGGCCTGATGGCGGGACTGGCCGGCATCACCATCGCCAGCCGCCTCTACTCCGGCACCTGCACCAGCGGGGACGGCGCGGAGATGGACGCCATCGCGGCGGTCGTCGTCGGCGGGACGTCCATGGCGGGCGGCTCCGGCCGGCTGGGCGGAACCCTCATCGGGGTGCTCATCATCGGCATCCTGAACAACGGGCTGAACCTGATGGGCGTGAACTCCGACTGGCAGTACATCATCAAGGGCGCGGTCATCCTGCTGGCGGTCTACGTGGACTTCCTCCGCAACACCAAGAAGGCAAAAGCATAACGCCCGCCATGGCGGCGCCTGTGCCCTGTGGGTAAAAGCGATTGAATGGGGGTTTCTCGATGAACGTCATCGGCATTGACCTGGGAACATCGGCGGTTAAACTGCTCCTCGTTGACGAGGCGGGGACCATACTCAACAGCGTTTCAAAGGAATATCCGCTGTTTCTGCCCCATCCCGGCTGGAGCGAGCAGAACCCGGAGGACTGGTGGGAGGCGGTGAAGAGCGGCATCCGCGAGCTGCTGGTGGAGAGCTCAGCCACGCGGCGTGAGCGATTTACATCCGCCTCGGAGAGCGTCGCGGCCATCGGCTGCGCGGGGCAGATGCATGGCCTCGTCGCGCTGGACGGGGACGGCGCGGTCATCCGCCCCGCGATCCTGTGGAACGACGGCCGCACGTCGGAGGAGGTGGACTACCTCAACAACGAGGTGGGCCGGGAACGCCTCTCCGCCCTGACGGCCAACATCGCCTTTGCGGGCTTCACCGCGCCCAAGCTTCTGTGGATGAAGAAGCACGAGCCGGAAAATTTCGCCCGCATCGCCAAAATCATGCTGCCCAAGGACTACATCAACTGGCGGCTGACGGGCGTCCACAGCTGCGACTACTCTGATGCCAGCGGAATGTTGTTGCTGGACGTGGAGCATAAGCGCTGGTCTGAGGAGATGCTGACCCTCTGCGGCGTCTCGGCGGCACAGATGCCGCGGCTTTACGAGAGCTGGGAACCCGTGGGGACACTCCGGGCGGACGCGGCCCGTGAGCTGGGCCTGCCGGAGAGTGTGAAGGTCGTCGCGGGGGCGGGGGACAACGCCGCCGCCGCCGTGGGCACGGGCACGGTGACGGACGGGGCGTGCAACCTCTCCCTCGGCACGAGCGGGACGGTCTTTATCGCTTCGGACAGGTTTGGGGTTGACCCGCACAACGCGCTTCACGCCTTTGCGCACGCCAACGGAAAGTATCACCTGATGGGCTGTATGCTCTCGGCGGCCAGCTGCAACAAGTGGTTCTGCGACGAGATTTTGAGGACGGAGGACTACGCGGCTGAACAAACGGAAATAACGGAGGATAAACTGGGCAGAAACGGCGTGTTTTTCCTGCCCTACCTCATGGGCGAGCGGAGCCCCATCAACGACACGGACGCGCGAGGAACTTTCGTGGGGCTTGCGATGAGCACGTCCCGGCCGGACATGGTCCAGGCCGTGCTGGAGGGCGTGGCGTTCGCCATTCGGGACAGCTTTGAGGTGGCCAGGAGCCTGGGGCTGAACATCCGCCGCTCGGCGCTCTGCGGCGGCGGGGCCAGGAGCCCCCTGTGGCAGAAGATCCTCGCCAACGTGCTGAACATTGAGCTGGACATTCCCCAGACGGAGGAGGGGCCGGGCTACGGCGGGGCGATGCTGGCGCTGGCGGGCTGCGGGGCTGGAGGCGTCGAGGCGAGCCGGGCGCTGGTCAAAATCAAAGCGACCGTCGCGCCGGACACGGAACTCGCCGCGCGCTATGAGGCGCAGTATCAGAAGTTCCGGGAGATCTATCCCGCGCTCAGGGACCTTTTCCCGAAGTTGCGATAGGCGGGGGGCCTCCTTGCCTGAGGCCCCGCAATTCCGGCGAAATGGCGGACGAAAAAAGACGCCATTGCCATAAAAAAGTGGTAGAATTATAGAACAACATCAACTTGCCCCTTCAAGCTCAAGGCGTGGGGGGCAGATTTTTTTGACCCAACATAATCTTGCTAAGGAGGGATCGATTTGTTCGAGCAGCTCCATGCTTTGTTGATTGAAAACGGGTCTACCGCATCCGTGGGCATCATTACCATTGCCATTATGCTTCTGTGCGGTTTTGCGCTGACGCGGCTGACCAAGCTGCTGAGGCTGCCGAACGTGACCGCGTACATCGTGACCGGCATCCTGATCGGCCCCTACTGTCTGGACCTGGTCCCCGGCATCGTGGTGGGGAACACGGGCTTCCTGCCCGACATTGCCCTGGCCTTCATCGCCTTCAGCACGGGGCAGTTCTTCCGGCTCGCGGCCCTCCGGGGAAATGGCCTTCGCGTCCTCGTCATCACCGTCCTTGAGGCATGCGTTGCGTCCCTCTTCGTCTTCATCGCCGCCTACGGCTTCCTGGGCATGGACCTCGCCTTCTCCGCCGTCCTCGCGGCGCTGGCCTCCGCGACCGCCCCTGCCTCGACCATGATGACCATCCGCCAGACCGGCGCGCGCGGCGACTTCGTGAACACGCTCCTCCAGGTCGTGGCGCTGGATGATGTTGTCGGGCTCCTCGCGTACAGCATCGCCATCTCCATCGCCCTGGTCTCGACCGCCTCGGGCGTGGGTTTTGACCCCAAAAATGTTATCTCCCCGATCCTGATCAACCTGGGGTCGCTGGTGCTTGGCGCGCTTCTGGGCGTCCTGCTGAAGCTCCTGCTCCCGGAGAGGCGATCCACGGACAACCGGCTCATCATCTCCGTGGCGGTGCTGTTCGGGTTCTGCGGCATCTGCGAGCTCATCGGGGTCTCGCCCCTGCTGGGCTGCATGTCCATGGCGACCGTCTACATCAACATCACCGGGGACGACAAGCTCTTCAAGCAGCTCAACTACTTCAGCCCGCCCTTCCTCCTACTCTTCTTCGTGCGGTCGGGCGTGGGCTTCGACCTGGGGCTGCTCCTGAGTCCCCAGGAGGCGGGGACGTCGTTCCTGACCCTCGGCGTCGTCTATTTCCTCATCAGGATCGCGGGCAAGTACGCCGGAGCCTTTCTGGGCTGCGCCCTGACCCACAAGGCCCACTCCGTTCGCAACTACCTGGGGTTGGCCCTGATTCCCCAGGCGGGCGTCGCCATCGGCCTGGCGGAGCTGGGCGCCCGGACGCTGGGCGGCGACATGGGCAGCGCGCTCCGCACGGTGATCCTGGCCTCCAGCGTCCTGTACGAACTCATCGGCCCGGGCTGCGCCAAGCTGTCCCTCGTGCTGTCCCGCTCCATCCCCACAGGCGCGGAGGAGGAGCCCGTGCAGGAGGCCGTTTCCGCCCACGACGAGGAGAAGCACGCCGTCAACCTCCTGATCGAGCGAATAAAGGAGATCCAGGCCGAGCTGCCGAAGCATGCGATGGGCCCTGCCTACGAGGCGGCGCCGGCTCAGGAGGGGCGGAACTTACTGGTGTCCATGCGGCGCCGGTTCCACTCGAACAACATTAAGTAGGGCATGTTGGGGGCACGTCCCCCTTCAAAATAAATTGTAAGGGAGCCTTTAATCATGAGAATTCAGGATCCTATCGCCCAGCTCCTTGGAGCTTGGTCCACCGGCATCAATTTGTGGTCGATCCTCTTCCGGATTGGCCTGTCCGTCGTCCTGTCGGCTATCGTGGGATGTGAGCGCTCCAGCAAACGCCACTCGGCGGGGCTGCGCACGTTCATCCTCGTCTCCCTCGCCTCCGCCTCCTCCGCGATGATCGACCTCTGTCTCCTGCGCGAGACCGGGGAGACCTTCGCGGTCGTGTCCGCGGCGGCCGTAGTCGCCACGGCCATGATCAGCGGCAACAGCATCCTGTTCAGCTCCAAAAGCCAGATCAAGGGATTGACCACCTCGGCGGGGCTCTGGGCGTGCAGCGTCGTGGGGCTCTCCATCGGGGCGGGCTTCTACACGCTCACCCTCATCTCCTTCACCGCGCTCCTGTTCATCCTCTCCCAGCTCCCCCTCGTCGAGGGCATCCTGAAGGACCGCTCCAACCACTTTGAGGTCCACCTGGAGCTGAAAAACAGCGCCAATCTCCAGGACTTCGTCACGACGATCCGCAAGCTGGGACTCCGCATCGACGACATCGAGTCGAACCCGGCCTACGTGAACTCCGGCCTCAGCGTCTACTCCGTCTCCATGACCATCAGCGAACGGGACCTCAAAAAATATCGGAAGCACAGCGAGATCATCGAGGCGCTGCAATCGCTGGACTACATTCACTACATTGAGGAGATGAGCTGACCCCCTCTCTAATCCCCTTCCGCCTCCGTCACGGGGGCGGAAATTTTATGTGATAAAATAGGCTGGTAAGGGGTCCCGGTAAGATTGCAGGGGCTTGCCTAATGGGAAGTCCGCCCGCAGAAGGGAGGGATGGCAGATGCCGAAGAAGCGGAAGCGTCCCGAGACGAAGCAGTGGCGAAACTCCCTCACCAAGGTTAAGTTATTCGCCACTGCTCTCTTTTGCTTGGCTCAATTCGTACTCATAGTTCTTCAAATCCTCAAACTATGGGGCGAACTCGCCGGCTAAATCGGGAAGCAATTTGAAACTTGAGGTTTAAGTTTCACTGCTT
>JAFUYV010000166.1 GCA_017476945.1 Fretibacterium sp. | reverse complement strand
GCGAAGAGCGGGCGCGGCGTTTCGTGTCCGGACGATACGGGAGGAATGGGCGGTAAAAATGTTTCTGCGGTCTTTGGTGGATAATCCAAAATGAGTAAGGCGACGGACGAGGTCATCCGGCGTAATCTGAACAAGCTGCGCCGCGAGATGGGCGACAAAATACGTCAGGCGATGGACGACCCCACGGTCGTGGAGGTGATGCTGAACCCCGACGGCACGGTGTGGACGGACCGGCTGGGCAAGGGCATGGAATACCTCTGCGACATGTCCGAGGTGCAGGCGCTCCAGATGCTTGGGACCGTCGCGCACATGCTGGGGACCGTCATCAACGCCCACAATCCCAGGGTCGAGGGCGAGCTGCCCGGCGACGGGAGCCGCGTGGAGGGGGTCATTCCCCCCGTCGTCATGCACCCTTCTTTCAACCTGCGAAAGAAAGCGTCCGCCGTGTTCCCCCTTGAGCAGTATATCCAGAGCGGACGGGCGGAGGAACAGGACGTGGATATCCTTCGCAAAGCCATCATGACGCGAAAGAACATCCTCGTGGTGGGGGGCACGGGCACGGGCAAGACGACCTTCGTCAACGCCCTCATCAACGAGATGAAGTTATTAACGCCCCAGCATCGCCTGGTCATCCTTGAGGACACGGCGGAGCTGCAATGCACGATGGAGAATTTCGTCGCTATGCGGACCAACGATGAGGTCTCCATGCAGGACCTGCTCAAGATCACCATGCGCCAGAGGCCGGACCGGATCATCGTCGGCGAGGTGAGGGGCAAGGAGGCCCTGGACATGGTCAAGGCCTGGAACACCGGACACCCCGGCGGGGTCTGCACCGTCCACGCCAACGACGCGCGCGCGGGGCTGCTCAGAATCGAGCAGCTTATCTCCGAGGTGTCGGAGGCCCCCATGCGCGAGCTGGTGGGCGAGGCCATTGACGTTGTCGCGTTTCTGGTTCGGGACCCGAAGATCGGGCCCAGGCTGTCGGAGCTGATCGCCGTGGAGGGGGTGAGGGACGGGGAGTACGTCTTTCGGGATTTGAGGCAGGGTTGCCAAGCAGAGTAGTTCAATTTGTGTTGGATTTTTGAGATATTGATTTTGAGAGGAGTTTTTGTGATGATGAACAGCAACAGCGTTACCAAGTGGCTCTTTGACCGTCGGACGGCGATTTTCACGATGGTATTCCTGCTGGCCCTGCTCTGCGTGCCCATGACCGCGCTGGCCAAGACGGACGACGTGGCCTGGAACACCGGCATGGAGAAGTTGATCGACGCCCTTTCCGGCAAGACCGCTCTTCTCGTCTCGATGGTCGGGCTCTTCTTCGCCGGCGGAATGCTCATCTTCGGCGGACAGCTCAGCGGATTCGGTCGCTCGGTCATGATGGTCGTCCTCGTCGGCTCCATGCTGGGAGCCCTGGCGAGCGTCACAAAGATGTTCAGCTCGTCCGAGGGCTGCCTCCTGCTTTAACCTCATGAACGAGGAACGGCTGCGAATCGCCACCGTGAGGAGGAGCCTGACGCGGCCGCAGTTCATCTTTGGCTGCGACCGCACCCTGTTTCTCCTTCTGCTGCTGGCCTGCATGGCGCTGGGGCTTCCCGGCGGCCTGGCGAGCGGAAATTTCTGGAACTTCTTCCTCGCCGCCGGGATATTCTTCGTGGGGCTTCAGATTTTGAGGAGCCTGGGCAAGAGGGACCCTCTCGCCATGAGGATATTCCAGCGGTCGATGAAGTATCAGGACAGTTATTTTGCGTCCTCGCGGGTCTCCCGCCAGGACAGGAAATTTTAGACGTTTTGTTTTACGTTTTCAGGCACGCGCCGAGAGCGCTTAAATCAGGGGGGCTGGGATATGCCAAAAAGGAAACCGGAGGGGGACGGCTTCGCGGAGCTGCTTCGCTATTCCCACATGGCCGCGCCGGAGGTCATGGGGCTGAAGGACGGGGGCTTTCTCGCCGGGTTCTGGCTGACCGGCCCTGACCTTGAGAGCTCCACGGCCCGCGAGCTGGAACACCTCAGCGCGATGGTGGCGCACACGGTGGGCCAGCTGGACGTGCGGTGGTGCGTGCATTTTGAGTTTTTCCGGCGCGAGACCACGGAGTACCCGGCGGGGGAGTTTAAGGAGACGACGACAAAGCTCATCGACATGGAGCGGTACGCCCAGTTCCATCAGGAGGGCGGGCACTTTGAGTCCCTGCAGGCGATGTTCATCTCCTACGTTCCCCCCGCCTTTGAGAAGAACGCCCTGGTGCGGCGGCTGCAAAAGGCCCTGTTCGGCCTGAACAGCGCGGAGGAGGACGCCATCACGGAACGGCAGCTGGCGCGTTTTGAGAACGTCATGAAACGGATGCAGGACTCGCTGAGCCTCAGCATGAAGGTCCGCCGCATGACGTTCCACCCCGACGCCGGGTCCGACTACGCCGGCACGTCGGAGCTTTTAGAGGCCGTCAACGCCTGCGTCAACGGAAACTGGCAGCCCACGCGCCTGCCGGAGTTCCCCTATTATCTGGACTGTTTTCTGGCGCGGGACTGTCTGAACGGCAGCAAATTGGACTACAACGGGGAGTACGTGCAGTGTATCTCCCTGATGAACTATCCGGCGGGGACGTTCCCCACGATTCTGTACAGCCTCCAGACCCTGCCGGTGGCCTTCCGATGGTCCAACCGTTTTCTGCTGACGGACCTTCAGGAGTCCATCGGCCAGATCGAGAAGCTGCGCCGTCAGTGGACGCAGAAGGTGAAAAGCCTCTCGTCGCAGATCACGGGCATCGAAAACTTCCGCGTGGACCACGACGCGGCGGCGATGGTCGAGGATTTGGACTACGCCCTGAAGGACGCGCGGAGCGGCGAGACGGCCTTCGGCAACCACACCTCGACGGTCGTCCTGCGGCACGGGGACCCGGAGCTGCTGGAGGCCACGGCGCGGGAGGTCATGAAGGTCTTTGAGCGGGCGGGGTGCAGCGCCCACCTGGAGACGATGAACAACCTTGAGGCGTTTCTCGGCTCGCTGCCCGGTCATGGACAGGAGAACATTCGGAAGCCCCTGATCACGAGCCTGAACTACGCCGACCTCGTGCCGCTCTCCAACGACTGGCAGGGTTCCCGGACGTGTCCGTGCCCGTTCTACCCGCCGAACTCCCCGGCGCTGCTTCAGGCCGCGGCCGCGGGGGGCACGCCGTTTTCGCTGAACCTGCACAGCGGCGACGTGGGGCACACGCTGATCCTGGGGCCGACGGGCGCGGGAAAGTCCACGCTGCTCGCCACCATCACGGCGCAGTTCCAGCGGTACGACAGGGGGCAGATCTTCTTCTTCGACAACGGCCGCTCCATCTACCCGCTGTGCGAGGCCCTCGATAACTCCGTGTTCTATGACCTCGGCTCGGCGGAGAGCGAGATCAACCTCTGCCCTCTGGCCCAGATCGACGACCCGGACGTGATGGCCTGGGCCGCCGAATGGCTGGAGATGCTTGTGGAGCTGGTGTCGCCGGGGCTGGTGACGCCCGCGCGGCGCATCCTGCTGAACGAGGCGTTAAGGAACCTCGCCGCGAGCACCACCCAGGCGTCGGAGCGCACCCTGACGGAGTACATCACCTCCATTCAGGACCAGGAGATGAAGTCCGCCCTGAGCTATTACAGCCTCAGCCAGAGCGGGGGGTATCTGCTGGACGGGGACCGCGACGACATCAACTACGCGGCGTTCAACGCCTTTGAGATATCCGGCCTTCTGGAGCGGGACAAGGTGGCCCCGGCGGTGCTGACGTATCTTTTCTTCCAGATACAGCGGAGGCTGAAGGGCGCGCCGTCGCTTCTGGTGGTGGACGAGGCGTGGACGGCCATGAGGGACGCGCTGTTCTCCGAGAAGATTCGCGGCTGGCTCAAGACGTTCCGCAAGCTGAACTGCGCCGTCGTGCTGGCCACGCAGTCCATTGCCGACGTGGTGAACAGCACGATACGCGACGCGGTGTTCGAGAGCTGCCCGACAAAAATACTTCTGGCGAACCCCGACGCGAAGGGCGCGCAGCTGGGCGCGTTCTACCGCGAGTTTTTGCAGCTCAACGAGCGGCAGGTCAACCTCGTGGCAAACATGGTGCGGAAGCGGGAGTATTACATCGTCTCGCCCAGCGGCCGGCGGGTGTTCAACCTGGGGCTTGGCCCCGTGGCGCTTGCCTTTGTGGGGGCGAGCAGCGGGGACGAATTGAACAGGGTCGAATCATTGAAGAGGCAGTACGGGCGCGACTGGCCCGTCTACTGGCTGAGGCAGCGCGGCCTGCCGGACTGGGCCGACGAGTGGAAGAAGCTGGACGCGGAGCTGCACCCAGAGGGAGCGGAGAGGCATGGCGAGGCTGTTTAGCATCCTCAAGACGCTCGCCCTGGCGTTCTGCCTTATTGCGCTGGGGGCCCTGTCCCCCATGTCGGGGCCGGAG
>JAFUYV010000165.1 GCA_017476945.1 Fretibacterium sp. | reverse complement strand
TCGGAGCTTCCCAACGCCAGCGAGGCGTTTATCACGGGGAGCGTCAAGAAGGTCGTGCCTGTGGTGCGTATCGGCGGCATCTTGATCGGGGACGGGAAGCCCGGGCCCATGACCCGGCGCCTTTCGGGGCTCTACCTCCAGCACATTGAGAAGTGGCTGGAGTAAAAAAACTAATCTACCAAGGAGTGTTGTACTATGGAACAGGTTCGTTCGCTGTCGCAGCTGATCGAGGAGGCCAAGAAGCTCTGCGCGAGCAAGGGCAAAAAGCGCCTGGCTGTCGCGATGGCCGAGGACGCGGGGCTGATCGCCGCCATTGAGGAGGCCCGCAAGACGGGGCTCGTCGAGGCCACGCTGGTCGGCAACCCGGAGAAGGTCAAGTCCTGCATCGCTCAGGCTGGTGCGTCCGAGTCGGACTATCACATCATTGAGGAGAAGAACGAGGCGAAGTGCGGGCTCGTGGCCGTGGCCGAGGTCTCCTCCAAGCGCGCCGACATTTATATGAAGGGACAGCTCCACACCGACCACTTCCTGCGTGGAATGCTGAATAAGGAGGTTGGGCTCCGCAGCGGCAAGGTCATCTCCCATTGTTACTTCCACTCCGTGCCGGGAATCGACCGGGTCCTCTTCATCGCTGATGGCGCGTTCAACATGTACCCTGAGCTGAAGCAGAAGGCCGACATCGTGCAGAACACGGTGAACTTTGCCCGCTCGCTGGGTGTGGAGTGCCCCAAGGTGGCATGCCTGTCCGCCGTCGAGGTTGTCAACCCCGACATGCCCTGCACGCTGGACGCCTGCGCCCTTGTTCAGATGAACCGCCGCGGCCAGATCAAGAACTGCATTGTGGACGGGCCGCTGGCGCTGGACAATGCCATCGACGAAGAGGCGGCGCGAATCAAGCACATCGATTCCCCCGTCGCCGGGCACGCCGATATCCTCTTTGTGCCGCAGATCGAGGTGGGCAACGCGCTGGCCAAGTCCATCACCTACTTCTCCAAGGGCAGCGAGACGGCCGGGCTCATCATCGGCGCCGCCGCTCCCGTGATCCTGACCAGCCGTGCCGACCCCATGCGCGCGAAGCTGCTCTCCATCGCGGGCGCTGTTATGATGGCTCACAGCCAGGCGTAACGGCAGAGGTAAGGAGGTAGTTATATGGCGAAGATCACGCCCGTGCCGGGCAGGGACGGGGACAAGTACGTGCCCTTCACGCAGCGCGGCGGCAATGAGTCCCTCGTCTACTTCACCCGTGACCTCTCCGCTGCGGGGCTCCAGAGGATTTATGAGAGGGTCGGCGGGGATATTACCGGTAAGGTGGCGATCAAGCTCCACACTGGCGAGAAGCACGGCCCCAACATCATCCCGCGCCCGTGGGTGCAGGCCCTGATCGAGAAGGGCCTGCCGGGAGCGTCGATTGTCGAAACGAACTCGTACTACGAGGGCGATCGCTACACCACGGAGCAGCACCGCGAGACGCTGAAGGTCAACGGCTGGACCTTTGCCCCGGTGGATATCATGGACGAGTTTGGGACGGCGATGCTTCCCGTCCGCGGCGGCAAATGGTTCAAGGAGATGTCGGTGGGGCAGACGCTCCTGAACTATGACTCCCTGCTGGTGCTCACCCACTTTAAGGGGCACACGATGGCCGGCTTCGGCGGTTCCAACAAGAACATCGGCATCGGGTGCGCCGACGGGCGCGCGGGCAAGGCTATGATCCACACGACACCCGGCCAGGACCAGTGGAGCATCGCTGCGGAGGAGCTCATGGAGCGCATGACGGAGTCCGCCAAGGCGACGGTTGATCATTTCGGCCGCCATATCGCCTTCGTCAACGTGATGCGGAACATGTCTGTCTCCTGCGATTGTGAGGGCACGGCCGCCGAGCCCGTCGTGACCCCAAACGTCGGCATCCTGGCGTCGCTGGACATCTTGGCGGTGGACCAGGCGTGCGTTGACCTGGTCTACGCGCTGCCGGAGAAGGACCACGCCGCCCTCGTCGAGCGGATACAGTCCCGCCACGGGCTCCGTCAGCTCTCCTATATGAAGGAGCTGGGGATGGGCAACGACCGCTACGTCCTGCTGGACATCGACAACGGCGACGTTGTCATCCAGCCGAAGGACGCCGTCAAGGGGGTCAAACCCTTCGAGGGATAGGAAACATCCAGAGTCAGACAAAATGAGGGAGGGCCTGAGCCCTCCCTCACAGTGTCTTATCGTAGTGTTTGATCAGCGCCTGGGTCCCCAGGTCGCCCATTCCCTTGGACTCAAGTTCCTTATAGTTCTTCAGCGCCGCCTGGAGCACCTCAAGCTGAAGCCCGCTCTCCTGGGCCTCCCCGTCGGCCAGGGTCATGTCCTTGACGAAGTGCTTCATGAAGAAGCCCGGCTCGAAGTTGCCCTCCAAAATCTTGGGCCCGAAGGCGTCGAGCTGCTTGCTGCCCGCGGCTCCCGTCGAGACGGAGCGCAGGAGGACGCCCAGGTTCAGGCCCTTGGCCCGCGCGTAGGCCAGTGCCTCGCAGACGCCGGACAGCGCCCCGGCGATCATGATCTGGTTGGCAAGCTTGGCATGCTGCCCGCAGCCGGCCTTCCCCTGATAGTTGATGTTCGTTCCCATAGCTCGGAACAGGGGCAGGCAGGCGTCGAAGTCCGCCTTGTCCCCCCCGGCCAGGATGGAGAGCGTGCCGTTCTTGGCGCCCGTGTCCCCGCCGGTCACGGGCGCGTCCAGGACGTGGAAGCCCTTCTTCGTCCCTTCCTCGTATATCCTCTCCGCCAGCGCGGGGCTGGTGGTGGTCATGTCGATAAGGTAGGTCCCCTCCTTCGCCCTGTCCAGTATCTTGTCCTTGGAGAAGTAGACGTCCTCAACGTCGCTGGGGAAGCCCACCATTGTGATGATCACGTCACACCACTTCACGCAGTCGGCGATGGCGTTGTGGAACCGCGCGCCCTCGCTGATGATGTCCGTGACCTTGAGCATGGAGCGCGCGTAGATGTGCAGCTCAAAGCCAGCCTTCAGCAGGTTCCGTGCCATGCTCTTCCCCATGATGCCCAACCCGATAAATCCAACCTTCCGCATATCAATCACCTCCGCAGGATAAATACCCTCCCTATTTTAGCTCAGAACAGGATAAAATACTTGGAGTTTGACCTGTCGGGAGGGGCTTCATGGTGAGGATAAGGCGGCCGGTGTTGAGGAACCTGGAGTGTGCGGGCGCGCTCTGGCAGAGCGGCGGGGCGGTGCTGGAGCGCGCTGGCGGCGCGGCGCGAGCGTGGGCCTGTCCGCCGGGGCATGTGCTGGTCGTGCTGCCGGACCAGCGCCAGGCTATGGAGTTCGTGGCCGATTGCCGGGAGCTGGGCCAGGCGGCCTTCCTGCTGAGCGAGCCACCGCTCACGCCCCAGGGAATCGGAAGCCTCCCCCTGCGCCTGGAGCGTGGGGAAATTCTGCGTAGCTGGGCACTGGAGGAGGGGGGGGCAGGGAGGCTTTGCGCCCCTGAGCTTAAGTCCGTCGTGCTGGCCGCGACGCCGGGCGCGCTGATGACCCCCTGCCTGCTGGGCACGGAGGAGCTGTACGTTCAGCGGGGCGGGGGCTCCCAGCGTGACCGGCTGATGGCGTGGCTTGAGCGCAGCGGCTACCAGCGCGCGGACCTGGTGTGGTCGCCGGGGCAGTTCGCCGTGCGCGGCTTCATCTTGGATGTCTTTGACCCTGGACACGCCATGCCCCTCCGCTTTGAGTTCCTCGACGACGAGGTGGAGCGCATCGTGCCCTTCCACCCTTCCACCCAGAGGAGCGTCCCCGTCCAACGGGGGGACCAACGGCGTACGGAGCATCTTGAGCTGGATGGGATTGCCCTCCACGGCCTGGAGGCGGTCCGCCCGGCGGCTCCGGTCGAGCTCCTGCCCGGGGACGCGCGCGTCCTGCTCTGCGACCCTCAGAGGACCGAGAACCAGGCCCACTCCTTCCAATGGCTGTGGCGGGAACTCTGTGTTGAGAGCATCCCCTCATGGGACGAGACGTTCCACGTCCTGGCGCAGTACCCTCACCTCCGCCTGACGGACGCGGCGGAGGCCGCTGACGCGGAGCTGCCCCTTGAGGGCCTGCCCCCATTCCGGGGCGACGCCGGCGCGGCGGTGCGCCTGTGCCATGAGCTTAGGGCCCAGGGCTGCACGATCTCCATCCACACGGCTAACCCACGCTTCCTCGACCTGGAGGCCGGGCCCCTTGCCGCGGCCGCGGGCCCGGGCCTGGAGCTCCACGAGGGGGGGCTGAGTTCTGGCTTCATTGACCGCGCGGCCCAACGCGCCTTCCTCTCTGACCGGGAGCTCTCCGGCATCACGGCCAGCCAGAATTGGGGCGCGGCGGAGGGGATGCTGTCCCCCGGCAAGGGCGCTGTGCCCCTCGAATGGAGGGACCGGCTCTCCCCCGGCCAGCTTGTCGTCCACGAGGACTACGGTGTGGGGGTCTTCCGTGGCATTGAGGTCGTCTCCCACACTGGGGGAGCGGGGGCCATGCCCCCCGTGGATGCCCTGGTGCTGGAGTTCGCGTCGGGGCAACGTCTGCTCGTCCCCGTGCTTCAATCCCACAAGGTGACGCCCCCTGGCGGAGCATGAGAGCGACGAGACCCAGCTGGACAGCCTGCGGGGCACGCGCTGGCGCAAAAGCGTGGAGCGGGACCGCGAGCGCGCGAAGGAGGAGGCGAAGGTGCTGATGGAGATCTTCGCCCGCCGGGAGCTGGAGCGGCGCCCGCCTTGGGAAGAGGCGGGGGAGCTCT